>NZ_JBMYXF010000007.1:0-309 GCF_049608145.1 Halocynthiibacter sp. | reverse complement strand
CCGGCATCTATGGGTCCGGCTGTCTGATCACAGAGGGTGCGCGCGGTGAAGGCGGCTATCTGACCAACTCTGAGGGTGAACGTTTCATGGAACGTTACGCGCCACAGTATAAAGACCTGGCCCCACGGGATTATGTGTCCCGTTGTATGACAATGGAAATCCGCGAAGGCCGTGGTGTTGGTAAAGAAGGCGATCACATCCATCTGCACCTGAACCACCTGCCACCAGAAACTTTGGCTGAACGTCTGCCGGGTATTTCTGAAAGCGCACGGATCTTTGCCGGTGTTGATCTGACCAAAGAACCGATCC
>NZ_JBMYXF010000006.1:0-92073 GCF_049608145.1 Halocynthiibacter sp. | reverse complement strand
CTGTGCGGCGGATGATGCAATGGTCTGTGACACGGTCAGCGAGACCGTGACAGTGATCAGCGTTGAGGCAGAAGTTGACACGGCGAGTGTCAGTTTTGTGGACGCGACTGCGGGCACGACGGGTGTCACCAACCTGTTTGACAACGACAAGATCAGCGGTGCTCCGGCGGGGCCGGGCAATGCGACTGTTGTGGTCAACGCGTCCTCCTCCCTGCCAGCAGAGCTGACACTGAACGCGGATGGGTCTGTGGATGTTGCCGCAGGGACAGCGCCAGGTGTTTACAGCTTTGATTACGATCTGTGCAGCACGGTGAACCCTTTGATCTGTGAAACGGCGAAGGCGACAATCACGGTTGGCCAGCAGGTGGTTGCGACTGCAGAAACCTTCCCAACGGTTGCGGCCACGGGCGGTGTCACGACCTCTGTTTTAGGGTCAGACACGTTGAACGGCGCGGCAGCAACCCTGAGCAATGTGAACATCACGGCGGGTGCGGTGACGGATGCAGCGGGCGATCCGGCGACGGGCGTGACGCTTGATGCTGTCACAGGTCTGATCACGGTTGCGGAAAATACAGCAGCCGGCACATATTCCGTGGCCTACACGATCTGTGCGGCGGATGATGCAATGGTCTGTGACACAGTCAGCGAGACGGTGACAGTGATCAGCGTTGAGGCGACAAATGACGTCAACAATATCCTTGGCTTCAACGAGGGTAAGGCTGGACAGGGGAACCTTTTCAATCTCTTTGGAAATGACAAGGTCAACGGTGAACAGGCGTCTGTGGCCAACGCAACAGTGGCTGTAAATGCAAACTCAGCTGTGCCGGCCGGTCTGACACTGAATCCAGATGGGTCTGTGGATGTGGCTGCCGCAACGCAACCGGGTGTTTACAGCTTTGATTACGATCTGTGTAGCACGGTGAACCCTTTGATCTGCTCTACAGCAAAAGCAACCGTTACGGTTGGACATGAGATCACTGCTGCGCCGGAGGTCTTTGATCTGATAGGTCAAGACGGCGGTGTAACGTCTTCTGTACTGACTTCGGATGTTCTGAATGCTGCGCCAGCTGATCTGACGACTGTGGATATCACTGAACCTGAGGCGGGGGATTACACCGATGATGCGGGCAACCCTGCAACGGGTCTGACACTTGATCCGATGACTGGTTTGATCACGGTTGCGCCAAATACCCCTGCGGGCGTTTATTCTGTAGCCTATGAGATCTGTACGATTGATCTGCCGGTCAACTGTGCATCTGCTGTGGAAACCGTCACAGTCGCGCATCCAAAACTTGTGCTGACACTTCAGGCCATGGATCCAAAGCGTCCGGACGGAAGCCCTGCGGTCATGCCTAATGTCGGGGACTTTGTACCTTACGTCATGACCGTGACCAACAAAAGCATTGTACCCGTAGAAAACATCGCGATCAGCGGCGTTGATCTGACCAACATTGTTTGTAATCCGACAACTCTGGCGCCAAATGAGATGGCGACCTGTACCATGGATCCGTATGAGATTACGGTGAAAGACATCAATGCTGGTGGCATCGAAAAGACGGCACAGGTTACCGGGACGTCTTCAATCGGCACGCCGGTGGATGATTCCGATACCCGCAACAATGGTGGATCTGAGACCCGTGTTGATCCGGATATGGATGGCGTCGACGATGACATGGACCCGACGAATGATCCAACTTTCCTAGCGCTTTCCCCGCCATTTGCAGAACCCGGAGTGATCTCTGTGGTGAAAACGGTGGATCGTGCTGTTGTGGCCTATGGTGATACGGTTCTTTACAAGCTGGTGTTTACAAACACCTCTGTTCTGAATGTTGCGGGCCTTGATCTTGTGGACGAACTGCCTGGGGGAATTGCGTATACGCCTGGCACGGCCATGGTGGGTGGTGTTGTGACAGAACCGACTGTTTCGGGACGACAGCTGTCTTGGTCGGGAATGGATATTGCTGCGGGTGCGTCTGTTGAAGTTACCTTGCAGGCCCGTGTGGTTCCCGACAGTGCGACGCAAGATCTGGTGAACAGTGCCTGGGCAACCCAGGATGGTACAGTCGTTTCTGACATTGGCACGGCCACCGTGCGGGTCCGGGTTGAACATGTCTTTGATTGTTCTGACGTGATCGGGAAAGTCTTTGACGATCGCAATGGCAATGGCATCCAGAATGAAGGCGAAGAGGGCCTTGCAGCTGTGCGTCTGGTGACCGTGAATGGCCATCTGATTACGACGGATCAACATGGTCGTTTCCATGTGCCCTGTGCCGCATTGCCGGAAGATGGCGGGTCTAACTTCACGCTGAAACTGGACACGCGTACCTTGCCGTCAGGGTATCGCATGACCACGGAAAACCCCCGTGTTCTGCGTCTGACAGCCGGTCGTTTCGGGCGTATCAATTTTGGGGCAACCCTGTCTGAAGTGGCCCAGATTGATCTGGATGCCACCGCTTTCCAAACCAATCCAGAGACCGGTGAACGTGAGGCGATAGAGGCCCTGTCGCAAGCGCTGATCAATCTGCTCAACGATCCTGCAACCCCCATCGATGTGGTGCGTCTGCGCTATCATCGTGGGTCTGAAACCAGCCGTGCCGCTCGCCTGCATCTCGACCTTGTGGAAGAGATCTTGGAGGAGGCTTGGACAGGACAACGCGGCACCCGCCTTTTGGTGGAACGTGAAACCCTGCAGATCGCTCAGTAAAGACCAGAAGGAATAAGAAGCATGTATAAACAAACAACAATCGCCGGCCTTCTGATGACTGCGGCTTGGGTTATCCCAGGCAGTGCAGGGGCTGAAACAGACTGTCTTTCGGGTGGTGTCACATGTGCCGCCCATGCGGATACGGTGGTCAGCATGCCGATTGGCGAAAACGCCGAACAGGGGGCGACGCCTCCGGTTCGGGGGTTTGCGATCAGTGTGGGTGATAGCACACCTGTGGGTGATCAACGCTTGATTGAAGCACAGCGCAAGGCGGATGTCGCTCTGGCGGCGGCGGATATTCAGGTACGATTTGACGGGCTGGATCAGCCCCGCCGTCTGGATGCCCATGTGATTGGCGACCAGGCATGGAAGGCTGGCGATACCGTCACGTTCCAGAGCCGCATGAACTATCCGGCCTTTGTGACGCGGGGTGAAATTCGTGTCATTGATACGGCGGCGCGGGGCGGTGCCAAAACTCTGGCCACTGTGGCGATCACCCCGGGTGCGCAGGCCAGCCTGACACTGCCTGCGGGCGAAAACCTTGTCTTTGTGCACCGCGTATATGATGCGCATGGGCGCTTTGATGAAACCTTGGCGTTGCCTCTGTCTGAACGGGATCAGCGAGGGATCTCTGATGAGGATGCGCAGGAAGAGGGCACAACAACCCTGAACCGTCAGCGTATTCCTGTGACGGGCGGGGCTGTGACCGTATCGGGCACCGGCCTGCCTGCGGGGGCACGGGTGCAGACCCTTGGCGAGGTGATCGAAGCGGACGCGTCCGGTCGTTTTGTTCTGCAGCGGATCCTGCCTGTTGGCGATCATGCGGTGCGGGTTGCAGCGCGCACTATCGATCTGACCCGGGATGTGGAAATCCAAGGTGCGGAATGGTTTTACGTTGGCGTGGCTGACGTGACACTGGGCTGGCGCACTGGGGATAACATTGAAGGCACGGATAAATACCAGCGTGGCCGGATCGCGGGCTATATCAACGGGCGTCTGGCCAATGGTACAGAAATCACAGCCTCTGTGGACACCCGCGAGGAAGATCTGTCTGATATCTTCCGCAACCTTGATAAACGCGATCCCCGGGCGGTTCTGAACCGGATTGATCGCGATGATGCCTATCCGACCTATGGTGATGACAGCTCGATCGTGGAAGACGCGCCCACCAGCGGCCGTGTGTATCTGCGTGCTGAACGTGATGGAAACCACATCACCTGGGGCGATGGCGAAGCCAACATCGAAGGCGCAGAGTTTATCCGCAACACCCGCACATTATATGGGTTGCACGGGGAATGGGCCTCACAAAGTACCACGACGGAGGGCGAGGCACGTGTGCGTGTAAATGCATATGCCGCCCAGCCTGATAACCTGCCGGGCCGCGATATTTTCCGCGGAACCGGCGGGTCCATCTATTTCCTGTCGCAACAGGATATCAGCCGGGGATCTGACAGCATCTCAGTTGAAATCACAGATCCGACAAACGGACGGGTGCTGGAACGTCGGGTACTGGCCTATGGCACAGATTACACCATCAATTACACCCAGGGTGTGATCCGCCTGAACAAACCTTTGTCTGCCTATGCGGGCGCGGATGGTCTGATCCGTGAGAACCCAAATGGCGACAATACGGTCAATCTGGTGGCGGCCTATGAATGGACACCCACCGCCAGCGATCTGGACGGGTTTTCTTATGGCGCTCGGGTTGAAACCTGGGTCAGTGACACTGTGCGCCTGGGGGCAACGGGTCTGGTTGAAGACACGGGCGCGGCGGATCAGAAAGCCTTTGGTGCGGATTTGCGCTGGCAGCATTCGGATACGACCTGGGCGGAACTTGAGATCGCGCAATCTGATGGCCCTGGATTTGGATTTACCACATCTGCGGATGGCGGTCTGACAGGCACGCAAACAGATGCCCGTGGCGGCAAAGGCCAGGCCATTCGTCTGGAAGGGCAGGCGGATCTGGCGGAACTTGGCTCTGCAACCCCTGGTCTGATCGGCGGTTATTATGAAACCCGTGAAGAAGGTTTTACATCGCTGGATTATTCCGTTTCCAGTGATGAAACCCTTGTTGGTGTCTTTGCAGAAGTGGAACCTTCAGATCGCACACGTCTGCGGTTTTATGCGGACAGCTATGAAAACGATGCCGGGCGTGAAGATCTGGAAGTGGGGGCGGAAATCCACCACAAACTGTCCGACACGCGTGAGCTGTCTTTTGGCGTGGAACATCTGGATCGTACCAATCCGGGGGATGCCACCAACAGCGGCACCCGCACGGATCTGGCCCTGCGTTATACCGCGACGCCGTCTGATACGCTTAGCTGGTATGTCTATGGTCAGGGCACGGTGGAACGCACCGGTGGTCTGAAACGCAATGAACGTTTTGGGATCGGAGGCACTGCGCAGCTGAACCAAAACTGGACCCTCACCGGCGAAGTCTCAGAAGGGACCGGCGGCATGGGGGCACGGGCGCTTTTGACCCATGACAATGCTGAAAACGGCAACAGCAGCTATTTTGGCTATACGCTGGATCCGGACCGGTCGCTGTCCGGTGTGGCGTTGAACGGAAAAGACCGGGGACAGTTTGTTCTGGGGGGGACACGTCATCTGAATGACCGCACGACGATCTGGGCAGAAAACACCCGCGATCTGTTTGGCCGTCACAGATCCCTGACTTCGGCGTTTGGGGTGGATTACAGTGCCTCTGAATACAGTGACTGGTCTCTGGCACTGGAGGTTGGCGACATCAATGATCCGGATGGGGATGATTTTGAACGCCAGGCCCTGTCTTTGGGCTATGCCTATTCGGATGATACCAACCGCGCCGCCCGTGCCCGCCTTGAGCTGCGTCGCGAACGGGGGGAAGGTGGTGCCTCTAGCCGGGATGCGGATACCCTGGCCTTTACCGGGGATTACAACGCGGAGTTCTCAGAAAATGCACGTTTTATCGGAAGCATTGACGCTGTTTATACGGATCGTCTTGATGCCGCCGAACAGGATGCAAAATTTGCAGAGATCTCGCTTGGCTATGCCTATCGTCCGGTGGCGCACGATCGTCTGAATGTTCTGGCACGCTATCGTTATGTCTATGATGAATATGGTCAGGTGATCACCACATCCGGTGGCGCAGATACACGCGGCCCACTACAGCACAGCCATATTCTTAGCGTGGATGCGGAATATCAGTTGAATGATACTTGGTCCATTGGCGGTAAAATCGGTTATCGTTGGTCTGAAACCGCAGATGCTGGCAGCAACACTTTCACGCAGAATAATGCGCTGCTGGCCGTGGCCAATGCGCGTTGGCATGTGGTGCACAACTGGGATGCCCTGCTGGAAGTCCGGGCGCTTGATGCTCAACAGGCCGGCACCACAGATTACGGTGCCTTGGTCGCGGGATATCGCCACATCAACAACAACGTGAAACTTGGTATCGGTTATAACTTTGGTCGCTTCTCAGATGATCTCGCCGATCTCACCCAGGACGAAAAAGGCGCATTCATCAACCTGATCGCTAAGTTCTAAAACAAGCCAAACACCCCTACATCTGGAAAAATGTAGGGGTGTTTGCCCAAATTATGCGATGGATACAGTTACCGAAGGCAGCCCGGCTATCTCAACGGTGCAGCTGTCGCCTTTGTTCAATGGCCCGACACCATCTGGTGTGCCTGTAAAGATCAGATCCCCCGGTTGCAATTCCACAAAACGCGACAGATAGGCGATAACCGCTGGTACAGACCAGATCATTTCCGCCGTTGTGCTGTCCTGCTTTATGTCCTGATTGACCAGGGCGCGGATCATTGAGGCATCTACGTTTTTGCATTGATCCGCTGGCACAAGCGCGCCACAAACCGCCGCGTTGTCAAAGCCTTTTGACATGTCCCAGGGTCGTCCCGCGCCTTTGGCGTCATGTTGCAGATCACGGCGGGTCAGATCATTGCCCGCTCCATAACCCCAGACATGATCCAGTGCGTTGGTCTCGGAAATTTCAGCCCCCCCTTTGCCAATCGCGACCACAAGCTCAGCCTCATGATGCAGATTGTCAGTCATCTGGGGGTAGGGAATGGTTGTGCCATCGGCCACAAGGGCATCTGCCGGTTTTGTAAAGAAAAAGGGTGGATCAGATTTTGGATCCCCCCCCATTTCACGCACATGATCCGCATAGTTTTTGCCAACACAGAAAATCCGGCGCACGGGAAACTTTGCGTGACTTTGGTGAATGGCAACCGCGGGTTGCTCTGCGGGGGCGAATATAAATTCAGTCATGGGGGATGCTCCTTTCCGGACAGTTTTGCCCGGGAAGGAGACAGGTGCAAGACCGCAGTGTTACGGTCTTACAACTTCGCAATTCTGGGCGCGGGCCTGAAGACGGCGGCAGGCCAGTTGTGCCCGGTCTTGGGATAGACCTGTGAATTTGGCTTCAAAGCCACCACCGCCCCGGCTGACCCGACGCAGGGTTCCGTCTAGGGCCGATGTTTCCGCGAGAGCGGTCCGCAACAGCACACGTTCTGCTTCGAACTGAGATCCGTATTTTCCAAGGCTGACGCCCCAGTCGCGACCGCCGGACCGTGTCAGACGGGTCACGATGACCGGTTCCTGTGGTTGTGGCCGGGCTTCGGGGACGATTGTATTGATCACCGGACGCGGCGTGTTTTCATCAGGAATGAACCGCGCAGGAATGACGTTTTCAGGTGTCACGTCGACTGCGGCAACCACATCAACCTGTGGGTCTTCAATCTGGGTTTCGCCTGTGGCTTCTGCTACAGCGGCAACAATTTCGGAAGTGGTGTCGGTTTCCACTTCCACTTCAACTGCGGCCACGGTGGTTTCTTCGGCAACCGGTTCCTCTGTGACCGATGCTTCCGCCACGACCTCAGGGGTTTCCTGCATCGCCTCGGTCACTTCCTGTGCGACGTCGGCGGCCTGAACTTCCTGAACTGCATTGGCGATTTCGGCTTCGAGGGCCTGCAACAGATCTTCATCCGGGGCAGGGGGCGCAACCGGTGCTTCGGCAACAACCGGGGCACGTACAGGGCGCAACACTGGGATCAGAGAACGTGATACTGCAGTCACCTGATTGCGGCTGGCCGCAGCAGGTGCCGGCGCATTCGCATAACGCGGCAGGGCAGGGCGGCGCACGGCCACCCGGGTTGGCGCACGGCTGAAACCCATGTCCAGCAGTTCTGCAACCCGTGCATTTCGCGCAGCAGAAGACGTGCCACCAAACATGGTCGCAATGATACGTTCGTTTCCACGTTCAGCAGAGGCCACAAGATTGGATCCCGCAGCCCGCGTGTAGCCGGTTTTAATGCCATCTGCGCCGCGATAGCTGCTGAGCAGGCGCCGGTTGGTGTTACTGACCTGGCGGACACCTGCATCTGTAGAGATACGTGAAAACAGATTATAATAGTCCGGGTAGTCATAAAACAGATGACGGCCCAGTGTTGTCATGTCGCGTGCGGTGGACAAGTGTCCAGCTTCGGTCAGGCCATTGGCGTTGCGAAAGGTCGTGCGATTCATACCAAGAGCGGCTGCGGTGCGGTTCATGCGGCGTGCAAATGCGGCCTCAGACCCTTCGATGGCCTCGCCGATGGCAGTTGCTGCGTCATTGCCGCTTTTGATAGCTGCTGCGCGGATCAGATAGCGCAACCGGATGCGTTGTCCGGCACGTAAACCAAGACAGGAACAGGGTTCAGCGGCCGCATTGCGGGAAATACGCACCTGGGTGTCCAGGGAAATCTCGCCATTTTTGATGGCCTCAAAAGCGATATATAGCGTCATCATCTTGGTCAAAGACGCCGGATGAAGCCGCGTATCCGCATTGCGCGAATGCAAAACTTCGCCGGAACGCGCATCAATCACCATAGCTGCATAGGGCGCAGCCGAAGCCAAGCCGGTGAACAGCACAATTGCTAAAAAGAAATAGAATACCCCCGAGCGGAGCACATGTCTAAGACGTGTCATCACGTCGCCTGCCTTTTTGTCTGCCTCATGCCGCCGGATTTTCCCGGTCAGCTTTTTATTATTATGCTTTAGGCTAACACAGGGTGGGGTGCAGGAAAACCTTTATTTTTCAGTCGGCTCAACACTGTGCTTAATCTGTATTTTTTACAAGATATTGTGGGTTTAGGGGACATTTGCCTATATAGCCTGTATCGTTTTGATCAGCCCTGGCAGGTCCGCAAGTGTCGCGATTTCAGAATAACGCAGAGAATCTGTTGGGGGTTCTGCATGTTCCAAGGCCCAGGGTTTGCCATAGGGGACATAGACGCCCCAGGCTCCGGCTTTGATCACCGGCAACACATCGGATTTCATTGAATTTCCCACCATCAGCGTTTCTTTGGGCACGCATGCGTAGCGATTGAAAATCTCACGATAGGTTGCAGCGGTTTTATCGGAAACGATTTCGGCACCGTCAAAGAAATCGCCAAGCCCGCTTTGTGCCAATTTGCGTTCCTGATCTAGTAAATCGCCCTTGGTGATCAACAAAAGCCTATAATCCGGGGATAGTGTTTCAAGGGTTTCACGCACGCCATCCAGCAGGTGTATCGGGTGGGATAGCATGTCCTGTCCGGCTTCGATCAATTCTCGGATGACTGACGCTGGAACGCGTTCATCGGTGATTTCGATGGCGGTTTCGATCATCGACAGGACAAACCCTTTCACCCCAAATCCGTACTGACCAAGGTTCCGTCGTTCGGCTGCAAGCAATCGGTCTTCAAGATGATCGCTATCCGCATAGTCGCGCAGAAGCTCTTTAAAACGGCTTTGTGTAAGGCGGAAAAAGGATTCGTTCTGCCAGAGAGTGTCATCCGCATCGAACGCAATTGTTGACAGTTTTTGACCGGATTTACCTGACATTAATGGAATGCCCCTTTTCACTGGTGTTCAGGGAGCTATATACTCTCGTGAACGCAGCCGATGGAATGTTCTTTTGCACGATTTGACGAAAATGACCGCAGACTGGATGAAGACCGTGATGTCCACCGATGACGACGGCGGTGACGGTGATGGCGAAACCGGCGTTCTGACCCGGACGAAATCGAAAACCAAACGCCCGCCTATGTATAAGGTGCTGCTTCTGAACGATGATTACACTCCGATGGAATTTGTCGTGCATATACTGGAACGCTATTTCAGCCTGAATCACGCGGAATCTTTCGATATTATGCTGACTGTGCATAAAAAGGGCCTGGCAGTGGTCGGTGTGTTTACCCGCGAGATTGCGGAAACAAAAGTTGCCCAGGTCATGGAAAGCGCCCGTCAGAATCAACATCCCCTGCAATGCACAATGGAAAAAGAATAAAATATGTTAGCTGCCCGTCTGCCCTCCGCGCTTGAATGCGGTCTTTTTGTGTTGCCGGAAACGGGCGATATTCTGGTTTTTGGTCCGGGTGCGGAGGCCGATCTGTCGGATCTTCCCAAAGATCGTGTCCTTATCATCGAAGATTTTTATCCCGATTGCAAAACCTGGAAAAACCGTGGTTACCGCGTGGAACAGGATCTGCCAGATACAGCCGCGGCCGCGATAATCTGCATGCCGCGCGCGAAAAACCTTGCACGCAAATGGGTGGCCGAAGCCAGTGCACATGTGTCCGGCCCTATTGCAATTGATGGCGCTAAAACCGCCGGCATCGACAGTATCTTTAAGGCCTGCAAAAAACTGACTTTGGTATCAGAAGCCTTTTCGCGTGCGCATGGTAAACTGTTCACCCTACCTTTTTCACCGGAACGCGCCGGGGCTTTTGCTGATTGGCATGCGGATCTGGCGGCAGGGCCCGATGGGTTTATCACTGCGCCTGGCGTGTTTTCAGAAGCAAAAATAGACAAAGGATCAGCGATCCTTGCGTCTGCTTTGCCCGAAAAAATCGGACGCCGCGTTGCAGATCTTGGTGCGGGTTGGGGTTATCTTTCTGCGCAGATTCTGAAAAACGAAGCCGTACAAACCCTACATCTGGTTGAGGCAGGCAAAACTGCACTTGATTGCGCCCGACGTAATATCACCGATCCGCGCGCGCAATTTCACTGGTATGATGCGCGTAAGGTTACATTGCCTGAACCTGTTGATGCCGTGATCACCAATCCGCCCTTTCACACCGGGCGCGCCGCTGATCCTGCTTTGGGGCAGGCGTTTCTGATCAATGCTGCCAAACTTCTGACGCCCAAAGGCACGTTGTGGTTGGTTGCAAATCAGGGGTTACCGTATGAGGCAACCCTACAGGAATACTTCCGTGTGGTGGATCAGGTTGTGTTGGAAAGTGGCTTTAAAGTGCTCAAAGCCACAGCGCCAAAATCACAGCCTCGCGCTGCGCGCTGATATCGCCTAGGCTTTCTTAAAGAATCATAAAACGGGGTGACCATGTCATTTTCGATTTCCGGAAAAACCGCCATTGTCACCGGCGCGGCCAATGGTGTCGGCCTAGCGATTGCCCGCCATTTCGCTGAAGCAGGCGCTAATGTCATCTTTGCAGACCGTGATGAAGATAAATTACGCGAAGAGCTGGGCGAGATCGAAGAAGACAGCAATATCAGATGGTTCGCGGGGGATTTGCGTAAGAAGTTGACGATTGCCAATCTGCTATCTGCCACAATTGATGCTTTTGATCGTGTTGATATTCTGGTGAACGCTGCCCGCCAGGTGCAGCCTTCTGATCCGCTGGATCCAAAGGCGGACCATGTCGCGGATCTGATGGAACAAAACCTGATGTGTTCCTTACGGCTAAGTCAGGCGGTGGCCAAGCGTATGATTTCCCAAGGGGGCGATGATGCGCAGGATCAAAACTGCTTGGGCTCGATCATCAATCTCAGCTCTATCGCGGCGCGTCATACGCATCCTGAACTGCTGGCTTATTCCATCAGCGCTGCGGCGCTGGAACAGATGACGCGCACACTTGCGGTGGCCCTTGCCCCAAACCGAATTCGCGTCAACGCCGTTGCCATCGGATCTGTTCTCAGCACAAGCCTGCTGAACGAATTAAAAACCCATGATACCTATCGGGAAGAAATCATTTCACACACCCCGATGGGGCGCATTGCTCCTCCCGGTGAGGTGGCGGAAGTGGCGCAGTTCCTAGCATCTGAAAGTTCCGCCTTTGTGACAGGCCAGATCCTGAACGTGGATGGCGGACGTACCCTGATTGATCCGGTCGCTGTGCCTGCACACTGATTTTCCGAATTGTGGGTGCTGATTGTTTTCCCACGATCCGATAGCGAATAGATCCAGATCAGCTTTCAGAATGTTCCGCTTTACAGCGAGCTAGTTCATCGCCATAGCCCGGCAGCAATGCATCACGACGGGCATTTAAGGCATCAAGTTTGCGCTGTTCGGCGGCCGGATCAATGGCAACTTCTTTCTCGGACACCCGGGTTACGTGCCGGTTGCACCAGCGAAAATTCCCGTTCACGTCATGACAGAATTCCAGCTCAAATCCGGGGCGCAATTCCTGTTCTATTGTATAACCGCGTGCAAGATCCGTCTCAGTTTCTGCGATAAGCCGTTCCAAACGACGCAGTTCTTCCGATGCCCCCGTCACACAGCGTTCCTGTGGGGTGCTGCAGGCGCTTAGGGTAAATGCGGCAATTAGGCCGCTGATCAGGCTGGTTTTAAGACCCATTATCGTCTCCCGTGTCTGGCTTGAATCCTACGCCTGCTGCGGCAGATTGCCAATCCACCCCAGCACTTCAGGCTTTTTCTGGCGGAATCTGTCCTGGCGTCGTAAAAGGCGGTCAAACACGCGCGAAAATGGAATTGATCATGACCAACACAACATTGTCCGACATGCAGGATGAGAAAACACAGGCATCGGCTTGGTTTCGTACTTTGCGTGATGAAATCGTTGCGCGTTTTGAGGCGCTCGAAGACAGCCACACAACCGGCCCTTTTTCGGATCAACCTGCCGGGCGGTTCGAAGTTTCTGAAACCACGCGTAAATCCGACGATGGATCTGATGCGGGGGGTGGGCTGATGTCTGTCATGCGCGGTGGCCGTGTTTTTGAAAAAGTCGGTGTGAATATTTCAACCGTGCATGGCACCCTTGGTGAACGTGCGGTGGCCGCCATGGCTGCGCGCAAGGATCTGCCCGGCATGAAGGATGATCCCCGGTTTTGGGCCGCAGGTATTTCCCTTGTCGCGCATATGCAAAATCCACATTGCCCGGCGGTTCACATGAACACCCGTATGTTCTGGACACCCCATGGCTGGTGGTTTGGGGGCGGGTCTGACCTGAACCCGGCGCTGGAATATGATGCAGACACTGCCGATTTCCACGCGGTTCAGAAAATGGCCTGTGATGCCCATGACGACAGCTATTATGCGCGCTTCAAGGCCTGGGCCGACGAATATTTCTTTGTCCCGCATCGTGGCCGCGCGCGTGGGGTTGGGGGGATCTTTTTTGACGATCACAACACCGGCGATTGGGAAACAGACTTTGCCTTCCTGCAATCCGTGGGTCAGGCCTTTTTGCCCGCTTTTGTCCCGCTGATTGAACGCCGCCGCGAAACAGATTTCTCAGAGGCCGACAAAGACGCGCAATTGGTGCATCGCGGCCTCTATGCGGAATATAACCTCGTCTGGGACCGCGGAACAAAATTCGGCTTGGAAACCGGCCATGACGCAAATGCCGTATTAATGAGTCTCCCCCCCATGGCAAAATGGATCTAACAAGACCACCGAAACCACGCCTCAGCGAGCAAGACCAAACAACCCTCCAACCGTTCTAAAGGTCTGCAAGGCGGACTAAGCGGTCATTGGTTGAGGTTGCGCCAACGTCTGCAATCATTTTCCATGTAGCTCCGCGTAAAGTGCTGCAGCTAGACATATGTCCCAGTCGTCGTTAGGTGCCAGTCGCCATTCGCCATCCTCCCACTTTCCATCAATCCATTGTGCAAAGAAGCATCGTACAAAATTAGGTGAATCGCCACAGGTAGAGCTTGAAAGTCGCTCTTTCGCATCAGCAGGAATTGTTGCGAGAACCCTATCTACATCAGCTTGCGAAGCAGCCTCAAACTCATCTAATCTCCAAGCGCCGTGACGGACCAACCAAGGGCCAAATTCGTCGGTCCATTCAAACGCCTTCGGGGAAATACACTCCATGTATCCGCATTTCACCATTGCCAGGCAAACGTCTCGCAAAGCATTGTTTGTTGGCGTAACCGCTTCATGGTGCCGATATAGATCACGAACATAGCTAGAATGGCAGGCGAACCCATCAAGAAGATGATCTAGGTCACTGCGTGTGTGTTGGCCTGCAAAGACAGAGTGATCGTTTTTAGAATCTTTTACGCGCCAATAATCACCTTCAGAAATAAATAGGCCTACTCGTTCTAGCGCGTCGCAACTTATCTCGAAGTTGCTTTGTGCTGAATCGTGAAGAAGCTCCTGCGAAGGTGAAGCGTCTGCGAGCCGCAATACCATCTCGCCACGTAGCCAATAGGCAGCGGTTCGCAGGAGGGTATTCTCATTTTCTGTAAGTTCCTTGCTCACCAGATTTTCCAATCATACTTCTAATTTGTTTCAAAGCTGACAATGGATGATTGTGCAGCATCGGTCAATTTGGTTTCATTCCTGCCATTCGTTGCGGCTGTGCCATTGGACTACTTTCCACAGCGCTTAGGCTCATCCCTGTATACAATTTATATGCATGGTTTATGCATAGGATGTGCATGGGTTGTGCATCCTATATTCCCCCCAGAATGAGCCCTTGCAGCGGGTCCATTTTCATGCGGAAATAGGGCCAGCCAAAAGCCAACCATGCGATTCCCCCATGCTGAATGTCCTCAGAAATCCGACCTATGCGCGTCTCTATAGCGCGCAAATTGTGGCCTTGCTCGGGACCGGGCTTTTGACCGTCGCCCTTGGTCTGATTGCATGGGATATTGCCGGTGAAAATGCCGGTCAGGTGTTGGGTTTAGCCCTGACAATCAAGATGATCGCCTATGTGTTTTTCGGCCCTATTACCCAGGCGTTATTGGTCTCTGTTCCTCGAAAAACGGTGCTGATTGCGGCCGATTTATTTCGCGCATTGGTGGCGCTTGCCTTGCCATTCGTCTCTGAGGTTTGGCAGATTTACATCTTGGTTTTCTTATTGCAACTCGCCTCTGCGACCTTCTCGCCGGTGTTTCAAGCGGTGATCCCGTCGATCTTTAAAAAAGAAGGCGACTACACCCGCGCCCTCAGTCTGTCGCGTCTGGCCTATGATTTAGAAAGCCTGCTCAGCCCGGCACTTGCGGCCTTGCTTTTGACCGTGATGACATACACGTCTCTCTTTATAGGTACTTGTTTTGGCTTTGTTATTTCCGCCATTTTGGTCTGGAATGCAAAGCTGCCCCACAGCCCGTCCGCACAGGCACAAAGCTTTCGCGAACGCGTTTTAAGGGGCAGTCGGATTTACCTTGCGACGCCACGTTTGCGGGGGCTTTTGTGCCTGAATATGGCGATTTCCGCGACTGGATCGATTGTGATCGTCAACACGGTTATCATCGTGCGCAGTGTCTACGGTTTGGATGAAGGTGCGCTGGCTGTTGCGCTTGGTGCTGCCGGTGCCGGGTCGATGATCGCGGCCTTGGTCTTGCCCCGTGTCCTTGATAAGATTGCGGATCGTTTCATTATGATTGCGGCTGGGTTTGGCAGTGCTGTGGTGATGTCGCTTCTGGGGGCGTTTGTGGTGTCTGCCGCCTGGCCTGCTTGGGGCGTTTTCCTGGGTATTTGGGCCGCTGTGGGCTTTCTTCAAGCCGTCATTATGACCCCCTCAGGTCGTCTTTTGCAGCGTTCTTCATCCGACGCAGATCGCCCCGCTTTATTCGCCGCACAATTCGCCCTGTCACACGCGTGTTGGCTGATCGCCTACCCTTTGGCAGGATTTCTAGGCGCTGCATTTGGCGTCGGTATTGTGATGCTCGTCATGGGCGCAATCGCGATCGCTTCAGTGATGGCCGCGCAACTGCTTTGGCCGGCCGGCGCCACGCGTGATCCAGAGCACAGCCACACGGATCTTCCCGAAGATCACCCCCACTTGCAAGGGGCCGTCAAAACGGATGCGGGCTGGGTTCATCGTCATCCTTATGTGATTGACGATGAACATAAAACCTGGCCTGTGAAAGGGTGATTACCCCTCGCGTACCGCGTCAATCATTCGCTGCACATTGTCCGGATCAGCATCCGGTGTGATACCGTGACCCAGGTTGAAAATATGCGGACCATTCTTCAGGGCCGCACAGATGCGTTTGGTTTCAGACACCAGTTTTTCACCGCCTGTGACCATGTGTTTTGACGCCAAGTTGCCCTGAACACAGCCATCGATCTGAAGGTTTTCAGCCGCCCATTCCGCACTGATGGAATTGTCGATCGCCAGGCAATCGGCACCTGTGGCATTGGAAAAACCGATGTATCCAGCGCCCGCTTCACGTGGGAAAGCGATGACGGGTGTGTGGGGGTAGCGTGCCTTCAGGGCTGTGATGATTTCCTTGGCAGGTTGCAGCGCGTAGCGTTGGAAATCTGTACCTTTCAGGGAACCTGCCCAGCTGTCGAACAGTTTCACAACTTCTGCCCCGGCCTCAATTTGGGCGGCTAGATATTCGATGGTTGCCGCGGTGATTTTCGCCATCAACGCGTCAAAGGCGGCGGGGTTCTCGTTTTTTAACAAATGCGCCGGGCCTTGATCCGGTGTGCCACGGCCTGCGATCATATAGGTCGCAACGGTCCAGGGCGCGCCCGCAAAGCCGATCAAAGTGGTTTCTTTGGGCAGCTCAGACGCCAAGATTTTTACGGTTTCATAGATTGGGGACAGGGTCGCGTCGATCTCATCCACCGGGCGCAGCGCATCAACACCTTCCATGGATGTGATGGTAGACAGGCGCGGGCCTTCGCCGGTGACGAACCAAAGATCAGCGCCAAGAGCCTGTGGAATAAGCAAAATATCAGCAAATAGGATGGACGCATCAAAGCCGTAACGCCGGATCGGCTGCAATGTGACTTCTGCTGCGAGTTCTGGATTATAGCACAGTGACAGGAAATCACCGGCCTGCGCGCGCGTCGCACGATATTCAGGCAGATAGCGGCCAGCCTGACGCATCATCCAAATGGGGGGCACGTCCTGCGTTTCGCCTGCGAGTGCTTTCAGGATGGTTTTCTGCTGTGCCATGATATGCGCCTTTCCTCTGTTGCCCCTGCCTCACCCGCAGGCGGCGTGATGTCAAGGGAACAACTGTCGCGCCCCCCGCAAACCCCATTGTCAGTAGGTGTTTTCGGGGTTAAATGGGGGAATGACATTGACGCTTCCCACCCCCGCCTCACCGCTGAAAATCGGCACCCGTGGATCCCCCCTTGCGCTGGCGCAGGCCCATGAGACCCGTGCGCGCTTGATGGCGGCGTTTGATCTGGTGGAAGACGCGTTTGAGATTTGCGTGATCCAAACATCAGGCGACAATCGTCAGCTGATTGATGCGGACCGCCCGTTGAAAGAAATCGGCAACAAGGGCCTGTTCACCAAAGAGATCGAAGAGGCGCTTTTGTCCGGCGGCATCGATATCGCGGTGCATTCCATGAAGGACATGCCGACAGTGCAGCCTGAGGGGTTGATCCTGGATTGTTATCTGCCGCGTGAAGATGTGCGGGATGCGTTTGTGTCGCTGAAATACGCGGGCATTGCGGACCTGCCAAAAGGCGCGACTGTTGGCACATCGTCGCTGCGGCGTCGGGCGCAATTGTTGAACACGCGGCCGGATCTGAACGTGGTCGAATTTCGCGGCAATGTGCAGACGCGCTTGAAAAAACTGGGCAATGACGTTGCCGATGCGACCTTCCTTGCCATGGCGGGATTGAACCGTTTGGGGCTGGATGTACCAAAACACGCGATCGAAGTTGATGATCTTTTGCCCGCCGTTGCTCAGGGTGCCATTGGCATTGAACGCCGCCAAGATGACACCCGCGCGCAAACCATGCTGGACGCGATCCATAATACGCAAACCGGGCAACGTCTTGCGGCGGAACGTGCGTTTTTGATGACACTGGATGGGTCTTGTGAAACGCCGATTGGCGCTTTGGCGGTTCTGAATGGTGAGCAGATCCATTTGCGCAGCGAAATCCTGCGCCCGGATGGATCAGAGAAAATGTGTGAAGAAGGCATCGCGCCAATTTCTGAGGGTGCTGAATTGGGGCGTGCCTTGGGCGAACGTCTGCTTGCTGCGGCCCCCAAAGATTTCTTCGACTGGCGTAACTAAATACGAAACGCCCCGAAAACTTTGGAAGTTTCCGGGGCGTTTTATTTGCAATAAAACGGGATCGCGTCCGTTTTAGCGTTTGTCGTAATAGAGACCGATCACGTGTTCGGCTTCTGCAAAGAACAACCAACGTGACGCGAAGACGCCAGCGATGTGGCTGATCACAGCGATAAGCGCCATGACGTGGTTGGTCGGCAGCAGCAACAAGATTGCAGCGGGCAGGGCGACCATCAACACAAGCGCGATGATCCGCAGCTTTTGCGCGTGTTTACGTGCCACCACATAGACCATTTCATGCAGCAGATAGTTGGTGCCCGTGTGCGGCGGTTCAAACATCCGAACCTTGCCGATATCACCAAGACCCGTTGCCGTTTCAATCGTGTGACCACGTTGGGCAAAGCGTTTGTCACCGTCGACCCATGTGACCAACTGCACAGCCCCTGCGATCAGCAAAAGCACGCCTGCGGCGGTTGCTTGACCTGCCAATAAGGCCCCACCCGCGATGGAAAGCGACAGGAAATACGCGCTGGTCAGCGGGTGGTTCCAACGCGGGATGGTTGGCAGTTGTGCATAGATCATTGAGGTCGTGAAGACTGTGCTGATGGACAAAAGTGCGCCGATCCAACCGATCTGTGCCAGTTTCGTGTCAAAGAAGATCACGCCGATTGCATAGACGCCCATCAACATAAGTGACGCCACAGCAAGGCAGCCTTCGCGTGACAACCAGCTGGTTTTCCATTGGCTAAAGGCCTTCATGGCGTTCTTGGGATTGCCCAGGTGGAAGGTCGACGCCAGAAGCCCGCCAACCGACAGGGCGAAGGCGATAAAGAAGAAGACAAAGGCGACCCAGCCCGTGACATCAGGCAGGCCCATGCCCAAAAATGCCAGAAGGCCAAAGCCGAGACCCGAAAGGGCGGTAAAGAGGATTACAGAGGGTGCCGGATGCATCAGAGTTTCTCCAGAGCTTTATCAAGCCAACCAAGGAAGCCTTTGGTTTCAGTGGCGACAGGCGCAAGCAGGGGGGCAAGAATATCAATTTCTTCCATCGTGTCCTTGGGACGTGGGGGAAGATATTTGTTGACGGGTTTCGTGCCTTGTTCGGGCATCAGATCCATGCCGCCACGTTCACGTGTTAGTTTGGAAACGTTGCTTTCGGGATCGGCGAAGTCACCGAAGTGACGCGCGTTTGCGGGGCAGGTGCGCACGCAGGTTGGTTCGCGATCCACCTCGGGCAGGTTTTCGTTGTAAATCCGGTCAACGCAAAGAGTGCATTTCTTCATCACACCTTCGGCTTTGTCCAATTCACGTGCGCCATATGGGCAGGACCAAGCACAAAGGCCACAGCCGATGCAGTCCTGCTCGTTAACCAAAACAATGCCGTCTTCCACGCGTTTATAGCTGGCACCTGTCGGGCAAACGGTGACGCAGGGGGCGTCCTCGCAATGTAGACAGGATTTCGGAAAGTGAATGGTTTGGGCCGGGCCTGTGTCTGGCTTGACCTCAAAGGCATGCACACGGTTCAGGAATGTGCCCGATGGGTTGGCCCCATAAGCGTCTTGATCCGACAAGGGCGCGCCATAGTTTTCGGTGTTCCAACCTTTGCAGGAAATCACGCAAGCATGACAGCCAACACAGGTATCAAGATCGATGACCAGGCCAAGTTTACGGGTGGTCGTGGCGGGGAGTGCGGTCATAGCGGTCTCCTGGCTGATGTGACGGAGCCGGGGGCCAGCCCCCGGACCCCCGGAGTATTTTGGGCAAGATGAAAGAGGATCATTTGCCCACCTTCCATGCGAGGTTTTCAGGACCCTTGCCAACAGGGGATTTAATTGGGTCGAAATCGGGTTGGCTGTTCTCGGGTGGGCCGTCGACTTTTTCGATCTTCACGCGCAGATCAAACCAGGCGGCTTGACCCGTCACAGGATCAGAGTTCGCCCAACGCAGACCGTCACCTTTAGGGGGCTGAAGTTCGTGGATGAGGTGGTTCAGCAGAAAGCCTTTGGTGGCCTCTGGTGCGCCTTCATCAAGCGCCCAAGCCCCCTTGCGTTTGCCGATCGCGTTCCATGTCCAGATGGTGTTGTCGTTCAACCCACCGTGATGGGCAACAGGCACTGTGATCTCACCATGGGCAGATGTGACGCGCGCCCAATCTCCATCCTCAAAACCTTTTTCAGTGAAGATTTTAGTTGGCAGATACATAGGATTACGCCCATGCAGCTGACGCAGCCAAGCGTTTTGCGTGCCCCAAGAATGATACATCGCCATGGGGCGTTGTGTCAGGGCATGCACGGTGAATTCACCCGTGTCGACATTGCCGTCCTCAAAGGGTGGATACCAGACGGGCAGGGGATCCAGGGTTTCCTTGATACGTTCGCGCAGGTGTTCTGGTGGCTGGCGATGACCATGGCCTTCTGCGGCCAATTGGAACTTACGCAAGGGTTCAACATAGAGGTTAAACAGGTAGGGTTGCGGCGCGTCATAGATGCCTGTTTTAACAGCCCAATCCTGATAGGCATTGTTCCAAGGCTTATAAAACGCGGCCTCTTCCGGGATGTGATGCACGGCGAAACCGCCGTTTTCAATGTAACGGTCCAGTTGATCCGGGTTCACATCACCACGGCCAAATTCATCGCCATTTTCACCCCGGAAGCCAGACAGCGGGCCGATGCCCGGTTTGCGCTCGTGATTGACGATGTAATCCGCGTAATCTTTGTATTTCGCGCTGCCGTCGTCATTCACAAATCCGGCCATGCCTAGACGTGCGCCAAGGTCACAAAGCACAGATTGGAAGCCGCGCACATCACGATCAGGTTCAATCACCGGCCAACGGATGGCGTCAGCAGCGGCGTCAGCTTCGCAGATCGGGCGATCCAGCAGTGAAATACAGTCGTGGCGTTCCAGATAGGTCGTGTCGGGCAAGATCAGATCGGCATAGGCCACCATTTCAGACGAATAGGCGTCGGAATAGATGATATTTGGGATCACATAATCACCGTTTTCATCTTTATCGGTCAGCATCTCCATCACACCTTTGGTGTTCATGGAGGAATTCCAAGACATGTTCGCCATATACATAAACAGCGTGTCGATCTTGTAAGGATCACCGGCGTGGGCGTTGGAAATCACCATATGCATCAACCCGTGGGCCGACATCGGGTTTTCCCAAGTATAGGCTTTGTCGATGCGCGCAGGGGACCCATCTTCCTTCAACATCAAGTCATCAGGACCCTGCACATAGCCCAAATGTGGGCCATTGAGCGGGGCGCCAGGGGTGACTTTGCAATGGGGTTTAGGGTGGGCTTCCGCAGGTTTAGGGTATGGTGGTTTGAAGCGGAAGCCCCCAGGCACCTCAACGGTGCCTAGCAGTATTTGTAAGACATGTAGCGCGCGGCAGGTTTGGAAGCCGTTGGAATGGGCTGAAATCCCGCGCATGGAGTGGAAAGACACGGGACGGCCCACCATGGTCTTGTGTTGTTCACCGCGGAAATCGGTCCATTCTTGTTCAATCTCAAAGGCTTCGTCAAAGGCGACACGCGCCAGTTCCGCAGCAATAGCGCGGATGCGACCTGCGGAAATACCACAGCGTTCCGCAACCGCTTCGGGGGCGTATTCATCGGACATGTAGCGTTCCGCAAGATGCTGGAACACAGGACGATGGGTGATGCCTTTGACGGTATGGGTCGCCGCCAGATCAGGTTTAACGCCTTTTTTGTCAAAGGCCGTAGGCTTGCCGGTTGCGCGATCAATGACCAGGAATTTGTCGTCTTTGTCGCGCAGAAGCAGGCCGAATTCGTCAGAAGTTTCATCGCCATTCACAAGCACCGGGGCGTTGGTGAAACGCGTCAGATAGTCGAGATCAATTTTGCCGGCTTTCAGCAATTCATGCGCCAGCGACAGGATAAACAAACCATCAGTGCCAGGCGTGATGCCCACCCATTCGTCAGCAATGGCGTTATACCCAGACCGGATCGGGTTGACGCCAATGATCTTTGCGCCACGTTCTTTCAGCTTGGCCAGCCCGGTTTTGATCGGGTTTGAATCATGGTCTTCCGCCACGCCAAACAGCATGAACAGTTTGCTGCGATCCCAATCGGGCTGGCCAAATTCCCAAAACGCGCCGCCCATGGTGTAGATGCCAGCGGCGGCCATGTTGACGGAACAGAACCCACCGTGGGCGGCGAAATTCGGTGTGCCATAAGCCTGTGCCCAGAACCCGGTGAAACTTTGGGATTGATCGCGGCCGGTGAAAAACGCCAGCTTCTCAGGGTTGCTTTCACGGATGCGGGACAGGTGCCCGGTGGCGATTTCTAGCGCTTCATCCCAGGAAATCTCTTCGAATTCACCAGAACCACGTGGCCCGACACGTTTCAAAGGGGCCTTCAGACGCGACGGTGCATTGACCTGCATGATGCCCGCAGAACCCTTGGCACAAAGCACACCTTTGTTCACAGGGTGGTCACGGTTGCCTTCGATATAGGCGACACGCATTTCGCCTTCATCGTCTTTTTTCATATGCACATTGATGCCACAGCGACAGGCGCACATGTAACAAGTGGTTTTGCGGATCTCGTCCGATACTTTGGGCGAAGTGTCCACGTGGGGTTGCTGGAATGTCATCTGGCCTCCCTTGATGTTTCCCGATCAGCTTAGCATTCTGATCCCGACCAGGATGAACCCGGCAATAAATAATGTTTCAGTGACAAGCAGTGCGATTGCCGCTCCTCCCACGGAGAGCACCTGCTTGAGGTGAGTTTTCATGCCCACAGCCGCGATGGCTGTCAGCAGCAACCAGCGTGAAGCTTGGCTGAGGAAATCTTTGATGAATTCGGGGATCACGCCGAAGCTCGACAGGATCGCTAGGATCAAGAACCCAATGACAAATCCCGGCAGGATCGGTGGGCGCTTGCCGTCGATAGGGGTGTCGTCAAAGCGGCGGATCAGCAGGGATGCGATCAACACCACAGGGGCGAGCATGGCCACGCGGATCAGTTTGACCAATGTGGCTGTGTCGCCGGTTTGCTCAGATATAGAGAAACCTGCGCCAACAACCTGAGCCACATCATGGATCGTGCCGCCCAGGAAAACGCCGCCCTGCAGGTCGCTTAGTTCCAAAGTCGTGACAACAACGGGATAGGTGATCATCGCGATGGTCGACAGGACAGTGACACCCAGAACGGTGAAGATCAAACGTTCCTCAGAGCGTTCATCTTTTGGCAAGATCGCACTGATCGCCATGGCGGCGGAGGCCCCGCAAATAGCCACCGAACCTGCCGTCAGCAGGGTGAAACGCCATTTGTGACCAAAGAAACGGCCCACCAGCAAGCCAAAACCAATGGTAAAGATGACGCCAGCGATCACCAGCGCGATCAGCGGCGCGCCAAGGCCTGCCATCAATGTCGCGGAAATCCGTACGCCCAAAAGAGCAACGCCCAAACGCAAAAGGGACCGCGCGGAAAAGCCGATGCCCGCGACGGTCTTGCCTTCTTCGCCTAAGAAATTCACAGCAATGCCCAAAAGCAGCGCCAGCAGCATCGCAGGCGTCGCGTAATGCTCAGACAAAAACTGCGCGGTGACCGCAACGATCACGGCAATAGCGACGCCTGGGAACATGGCGCGGATCTGGTCCTGAATTTCGGACGGATTGAAGGCAGATATTTTCATTTTTTGTCTTTATTCTGGAAGTTGTCCCTAGCTTCCATTTGCGGTGGCATGCAGGGGGCGGTCAAGCCACCTGCGGGGATTGATTGCGATTTGTTAAGATTTCAGACCCTGAAGGGCGGTAACGGCGATCATTTCGGTGACATCTTCGGCAGAGCAGCCGCGCGACAGATCGTTCGCCGGTTTCGCGACCCCTTGCAGGATCGGACCAATGGCGGCGTATCCGCCAAGGCGCTGGGTGATTTTATAGGCGATATTGCCCGCGTCTAGGTTCGGGAAAATCATCACATTGGCGAGACCTGCAACATCTGAAGCCGGCGCCTTGCGGGTGGCGATATCGGGAACAAAGGCTGCGTCGAATTGCAATTCTCCATCGACGGACAGGTCCGGGCGCGCGTCGCGCAAAGCCTGGGTTGCGGTGGACACTTTGGTCACCATCGGGTGTTTCGCGCTGCCCAATGTGGAAAAGCTGAGCATGGCGATTTTGGGATCTACTTGCAAAAGCGCCTGGGCGGATGTTGCGGATTGCTGGGCGATGGACACCAGATCATCAGCGCTTGGATCAATCACAAGGCCCCCGTCGGAATAGACCATGGCGCGCGCATGTGGGTTCGCGCCTGGAGTGGCATGCGCGGGGGGGAACATCAGGAAAAAGCTGGAAATCATTGCAGCATCTGGGGCAACGCCAATCACTTGGATTGCGGCGCGCACAACATCGGATGTGGTGAAAACTGCGCCCCCAAGTGTGCCATCCGCATGGCCTTCGCGCACAAGCATGGCAGCATAGACCAGCGGTGTTTCAACCGCGGCGCGCGCCTTCTCAGCATCAACACCTTTGTGTTTGCGCATCTCGTGATAGGCGTCAGAAAACCCTGCCGTCAGTTCGGATGTTTTGGGATCATGGATCTCGATGCCAAGGCAGAGCACCAGATTCAAGGCAGTTAAACCGGCTTGGATATCGGCTGTGTCGCCGACAAGGATGATATTCACAAGACCTAGCTTATGGGCGGCAAACGCCCCCGCAATAATGCGGGGGTCGCTGCCTTCACTTAGGGAAATCACCGGACGTGTTGCAAGCTTCTTAGATTGCAGAAGTTCAACCGGGGTCATTACAGCACGTCCAGTCATCAGATCAGCTGCCTTTCTGTGGGCGCATGTCGTCAGCAGAGATGCCAGCAACTTCAACTGGTTTCTTCATTGCGTCACGACGGAACGGGTCACCCAGTTCCTGGTTGATCATGGCTTCGATCAGGGTGGTGATGCCGTTCTTCTGATCGGTCACAGCCTGTGCCAGTGCTGCTGTCAGCTCGTCCTGGGTGCGCGCGATGACGCCTTTCAGACCACATGCGTTGGCGATGCCAGCGTAGGAAACCTGTTGATCCAGCTCGGTGCCAACAAAGTTGTCGTCAAACCACAGTGTAGAGTTACGCTTTTCCGCACCCCATTGGTAGTTGCGGAACACAACTTGGGTCACAGCGGGCCATTCCTCACGGCCAATCGCGGTCAATTCTGTCACAGCGATACCAAAGGCACCGTCACCAGAGAAGCCAACAACAGGCACATCAGGGCAACCGATTTTCGCACCAACAACAGACGGCAGACCGTAACCACATGGGCCAAACAGACCAGGTGCCAGATATTTGCGGCCTTCTTCAAAGCTTGGGTAAGCGTTGCCGATCGCACAGTTGTTGCCGATGTCAGAAGAAATGATTGCTTCCACTGGCAGAGCAGATTGAATGGCGCGCCAAGCCATACGTGGGGACATCCAATCTGGCTTGTCATCACGTGCACGTTCGTTCCAGTTTGTGCCTGGATCGTCTTCTTCGTGGGTCATGGAAGACAGCTGCTGCGCCCATGCAGATTTGGTCTGTGCGATGGTTGCTTTGCGTTCTTCACGGCCTGCATCACCTGCGGTGTCAGACAGTTGGGACAGAATGCCTTTTGCAACTTTCGCCGCATCACCAATGATGCCAACAGTCACTGCTTTGGTCAGACCAATGCGATCAGGGTTGATGTCAACCTGGATGATTTTCGCATCTGATGGCCAGTATTCCATGCCATAACCAGGCAGGGTAGAGAACGGGTTCAAACGTGTGCCAAGACACAGAACAACGTCAGCCTGGCTGATCAGTTCCATACCGGCTTTTGAACCGTTATAGCCCAGAGGGCCAGCAAACAATGGGTGGTTGCCTGGGAATGCGTCATTGTGCTGGTAGCCAACACAAACGGGCGCATCCAGACGTTCCGCCAATTCTTTAGACGCTTCAATACCGCCAGCAGACAGAACGACGCCAGCACCGTTCAAGATCACAGGGTTTTTCGCTTCAGAAATCAATTTCGCAGCTTCAGATACCGCAGTTTCGCCGCCGGAAGGCAGTTCAAATTCAACGATTGCAGGCAGTGCAATGTCGATCACTTGGGTCCACATATCGCGTGGGATGTTCAATTGTGCAGGCGCGGAAGAACGTTTCGCATTCATGATCACACGGTTCAGAACTTCGGCAACGCGGGATGGGTCACGGACCTCTTCTTGGTAGCAAACGCAATCCGCAAACATGCGCATCTGTTCCATTTCCTGGAAGCCACCCTGGCCGATTGTTTTGTTTGCAGCCTGTGGTGTCACCAGCAGCAGTGGGGTGTGGTTCCAGTAAGCGGTTTTCACAGCGGTCACAAAGTTTGTGATGCCTGGGCCGTTTTGCGCGATCATCATGGACATTTTGCCAGTCGCACGGGTGTAGCCGTCAGCCATAAAGCCGCCAGATCCTTCGTGGGCACAATCCCAGAAGCTGATGCCCGCTTTTGGGAAGATGTCGGAAATTGGCATCATCGCAGAGCCGATAATACCAAAAGCATGTTCAATACCGTGCATCTGCAGGGTTTTGACGAAAGCTTCTTCGGTGGTCATTTTCATGGGAGTATATCCTGTATTTCGGGTCTTATAAGGTATTCAGACCGGGTGAGCGGGCGTGGTTCACGTGTATTTCCCGTGAATCACGGGATTTCCAGTTACATGAATACTTTCCCCGGGGCGCTGTCGTTAGGGCCAGTGTTAACCCGGATTAAGTCCAGTTGCGATATCTGGTCGCATGCGTCTGCCGCACGGTATTTAAGAACGTAGTTCTTCCGCCAAAATGCGAATTCCATCGTTGATCCGGTTTGCGGGTATGGAGGAATAGGCAAGACGGAAATATCCGCGCCCATCTTCGGCATTTTCAAAGAAAGGCATGCCAGGTTCGATCAGAACTCCGCGTTCTTTCAGCGCGTCTATACGATCTTCGATGTTCACGCCGGGGGGCGTTGCCATCCAATAACTTGATCCACCAAACTGTGCGGCACCGGCGATTTCCAATCCCTGAGTGCGGATCGCACGATCCATCACTTCGCGACGTTCATGCAGGGCCAGACGGATCCGGCGCACCAACGCATCATAATGCCCGCGCGACAAAAAATAGGCGGCTGTGCGTTGAATATGGCCGGGCAGGTGGCGCAAAATAGTGGCGCGTAATCCGCGCGCTTCGCGAATAAAGGCTTCTGATCCAACGAGATAGCCAAGACGCAAACCTGGGAATAAGGATTTTGAGAAAGACCCAACATAGATCACCCGCCCATCTTCATCCAAGGATTTCAGAGCGGGAGATGCGGTTGTCAGGAAGGACATCTCAAATTCGTAGTCGTCTTCAACGATCAGAAAATCTTCGGCACGCGCCTTTTCAAGCAAGGCACGCCGGCGTTCAATTGGCATGGTGGCGGTTGTCGGGCATTGGTGACTGGGTGTGGCGAAAAGCACATCTAAGTCATCCGGCAACGTATCCGGGTTAAGGCCTTTTTCGTCCACATCGACTGGTGCCAGATGACAGCGGGTCTGGCCCAAAACTTCGCGCAAACCGGGGTAGCAAGGGTTTTCAAACACGGCTTTTCGACGTTGCCCCAGCAACAGTTGCGCAGTAATCCAAAGCGCGTTTTGGGCACCCACGGTGATCAGAATTTCTTCCGGTCGGGCCAGAATTCCACGCCGGGGCAAGGTGTGACGGGCGATGAATTCAACCAGTTGGGGATCATCACGATCGGCAAAGTCACCCGTCAGAGATGTGAAATCCTTCTTTCCCAGGGCCTGCAACGCACATAGCCGCCAGTTTTGCTGGTCAAACAGTGTCGGATCTGCCTGGCCGTAAACAAATGGATAAGGGAAGCCGCCCCAATTTGATGGTTTCGCCACCTGGCGCACATTTGAATAACTTTGACCAATGGCACGGGCCCAGTCGACGGTGTCATTGGAACGATTTTGTGGGATTTCCGGCGGGGGCGGGGCGGAATGCGACACATAATAACCCGAACGCCCGGCGGAGGTCAGATAGTCATCCGCGATCAATTCGTTATAGGCCAGCGTCACCGTGATCCGGCTGACACCCAGGTGGCTTGCCAGTTTGCGGGATGATGGTAGTTTTTCACCTGGTTGAAAGCGTCCGGATAGAATGCCTTCGGCCACCAACTGCTGGATCTGGCTTTGAAGCGTGCCTTCAAAACGCGGATCTAGGAAAAAGGTTTCTTCTGAGATGGGCATGAAACTGGCTCTATCCAATGTTATCTGGCTATAAGGGCAGATAAACGATGACCTGTCAAAATTCGTAAAGAAACAGGTGCTTGTGAAAACGGCCACACAATTCTGCGTGGCCGTCGGTTGTTTTACATTGTTGGGCGTATCACCCGCCGAAGACTTCGGTCAGGGCTTCGTCCACTGCGTTGCAGATCTGATCGATGTCATCCGCGGTTGCAATCAGGGCAGGGCTGAAACACAGGGTGTTGTTGAAGCCTGGAACAGAACGGTTGGTCGCACCGATGATCACGCCGCGGGCATTACAGGCGGCTACAACCGCGCCAACTTTGGCTTCTTCTGCGGGCTCTTTGGTGCCACGATCTGCAACCAGTTCGGCGCCGACAAACAGACCTTTGCCGCGCACATCACCAATGACTTCGTGCTTTTCAGCAAGCTTGTTCAGGTTCGCGAGCATACGCTCACCCATTTTGGTGGTGTTTTCCAGCAGGTTTTCATCTTCGATGATCTGCATGTTCGCAAGCGCTGCAGCAGGACCAGCCGTACACCCACCGAATGTGGAAATATCGCGGAAATAGTTCATCTTGTCAGATGGGTCATCTTTGAACAGGTTAAAGACTTCTTCGGTGGTCACGGTGATCGCAATCGCCGCATAACCAGAGGCCACACCCTTTGCCATGGTTACAAAGTCAGGCTTAATGCCATAGTGCTGATACCCGAACCATTTGCCGGTACGGCCCATGCCACAAACAACTTCGTCGATGTGCAGCAGAACGTCATATTTCTTACAGATTTCCTGAACGCGTTCCCAGTAACCTTCTGGAGCTTCGATCACACCGCCACCGGCTGTCACTGGTTCAAGACACAGCAGACCAACGGTTTCAGGGCCTTCCCGCAGGATCACTTCTTCGATCGCGTCAGCGGCTTTGCGGCCATATTCCGCACCGGTCAGATCCCATTGCGCACGGTATTCCATACAATGTGGAACACGTACGAAATCAGGGGCAAGTGGGCCGAATTGCATTACGCGTTCATCCTGGCCACCAGCGGACATGGTCGCAAGGGTGGAACCGTGATAATCGCGGTCACGATAAAGGATCTTGGTTTTCTTGCCGTTGTATTTTTTATGCGCAATCTGGCGCACCATTTTGAACACTTTTTCGTTCGCTTCGGAACCAGAGTTCACGTAGTAAACGCGGCTCATGCCTGGCATTTTTTCGATGAGCTTTTTCGCGAACTCAGAACCCGGAATAGAACCAACGCTTTGTGCAAAGTAGTTCATTTTCACCAGTTGGGCGTGCACCGCATCAGCAATCGCAGTGCGGCCATAGCCAACGTTGACGGTCCAGACACCGCCGGAAACAGCATCCAGGAATTCACGGCCGGACTGGTCCCAGACACGTATGCCTTTACCTTCCACGATGATACGTGGATCGTTTGTTTCCAGTGGTTTGTGCTGGGTCAGGTGGTGCCAGACGTGGGCGCGATCGGCTTCGATGATGTCGGACAGGTCATTCATGGTGTGAACTCCTTGCGGGCTGGGGCTCTTGGAATTGAGCGAATCTCGTGGTGCTGCGTTGCCGCAAATCTTAAGTATGAAGTCTGGCCCCAATACGATGGAATAATTAGATCCAGACAAAACTCAATTTAAGGCCAGTTACCTGTGAGCGTTCCCAAAAAGACGGCGCAAATTGTTTGCGTAGCGCCAAGGCTGGGGGCATATTAGCATAAAATCGAAGGGGATGGATTATGAATGATTTCAGCAGAGTGTTAGCGGAGTTTGCATCCGGTGAAATTACCCCCAGTGCGCGTACCTGCGAAATCATTCGATTGTCCCTTGTTGACTGGGTTGCCTGTGGTCTTGCGGGTGTGACGGAACCCGTCGCAAAGATCACCCGGGATATGGTTCTGGCTGAAGGTGGCGCGGGCGAATCTATTTTGTTTGGGCGCGGCGTCGCACCCGCCCGCGCGGCGGCGCTGGTGAATGGCGCGACGTCACATGCGCTTGATTTCGATGACACGCATTTCCTGCATATTGGTCACCCTTCTGTGGTGATTTTCCCGGCCTGCCTTGCACTTTCCCAACAGATCAATGCCAGTGGGGCAGATTTTCTCGATGCTGCGGCGCTTGGTTTTGAAACCAGTGCCCGCATTGGGGCTTGGCTTGGGCGCAGTCATTATGAGACCGGTTTCCACCAGACTGCCACCGCCGGAAGTTTCGGTGCAACGCTGGCCTGCGCGCGCCTTCTGGGCTTGTCTGCGGAACAGACGCAACATGCATTGGGTCTTTGTGCAACCCGGGCCAGTGGGCTGAAAAGCCAGTTTGGCACGATGGGGAAACCTTATAACGCGGGGATTGCGGCCTCCAATGCGGTTGAGGTCGCGTTGCTGGCATCTCACGGTTTTATCTCACGGCCAGATGGGCTGGAATGCGTGCAGGGGTTTGGCGATACTCATGCTGGGGCGGGGGATATGGCAGCACTTAACGGGTTGGGCGAGATCTGGGTAACAGATGCCGTATCACATAAATTTCATGCCTGCTGTCATGGTACACACGCAGCACTTGAGGCCCTTAAAATCGCCGCCGCAAACCTGCCAACAGATCAGATCACAAGCATCATCATCCATACAAACCCCCGTTGGGCGCGGGTCTGTAATATTGAAACGCCGCAAACCGGTCTTGAAGCAAAGTTCAGCTATAAAATGACAACCGCAATGGCACTTTTGGGGCGGAATACCGGTTGTGCAGATCAGTTTGAAGACAAGTTTTGCAAGCAGGACAATGCCCGCAAGCTGGCCAATAGTGTGACCGTAGTGTTTGATGAAGGTATTCCCGAAACGGCTGCAAGGATCACACTCATCCATCGTGGTGGTGAAAATGCAGCCAGCTTTGATCTTGCAGAGCCGCTTCCCCTTGATGTGATCGAAGACCGCCTGACCGATAAAATCGCATCCCTGATCGGAGAGGGTAAAGCCCGTGATCTTATACACACAACGGCCCGACTGTCCTCAGATAAGAACGTTCATGCATTTGCCGCCCTGCTGGACTGAATTCCTATTTTGTTTTTAAGTATCTAGGGGGGCGTAATCGCCGGGTGGGGCTGCCCCCACCCGGTTTGCAAGGAAACAGCCCGATTTTATTCGCGTGCTGGGGCACCGCCGCCAAAGTTGTTGCCGTCCTGATAATTGCAGGGGGCTTCCTGCATTTCCAGGTGCAAGCCGGTATCCGTGTAGGGATGCGCGCGCGCCAGATCTTCGTCGAATTCGATGCCAAGACCAGGAGCTTGTGGCGCGATGATATAGCCATTGTCCCATTCAATTGAATGTTTGATCAGAGGCATGTGGAAGTCACCGCCCGTGCCAATGGTTTCTGCCATCAAGAGGTTCGGGATCGAAGCGGCGAGATGGATATTCGCAGCCCATTCCACAGGACCCGCGTAAAGATGCGGAGCCATTTGCGCGTTATAGGCCTCAGCAAGGATCGCGATTTTCTTGGTCTCCCACAGACCGCCGGAACGGCCCAAAGCGGGTTGTAGGATCGTTGCTGCACCATTGCGTAAGACTGGCGCGAATTCAGCTTTTGTGGTCAGGCGTTCGCCGGTCGCGATGGGGATCGAGGTCGCATTGGCAACCTTCGCCATCTCGTTGATATTATCCGGCGGCACGGGTTCCTCATACCAAAGCGGATCATAGGGTTCGATCGCTTTGGCAAGGCGGATTGCGCCGGCGGTAGAGAATTGCCCATGGGTGCCGAACAGAAGATCAGCCTTATCGCCCACGGCTGCGCGAATGGCTTTGCAGAAGGCGGCGGATTGCGAAATATCGGACATGGCAGGCATGTGACCGCCGCGCAATGTATAGGGACCAGCAGGGTCGAATTTCACGGCGGTAAAGCCAAGTTTGACCATTTCGGCAGCGGTTTCAGCCGCCATTTCCGGGCTGGACCAGAAGTCCTGCACATTATGATGGGGCAGGGGATAGAGATAGGTGTAGGACCGGATGCGTTCATTCATCAAGCCGCCCATCAAGGCCCAAACAGGCCGTTCGTGCGCCTTACCAAGAATATCCCAACAGGCAATCTCAAGGCCGGAAAACGCACCAATCACCGTCAGATCAGGGCGTTGCGTGAAGCCCGAAGAATAAGCCCGGCGAAACATCATTTCAACGTTTTCCGGGTTTTCCCCATACATGTGCCGTTCAAACACATCGCGGATCACGTGTTCCATGGCTGCCGGCCCGACAGAGGCGGCATAGACTTCGCCGTAACCCACGATCCCGGTATCGGTCGTGAGTTTGACAAAAATCCAGTAGCGCCCGCCCCAGCCGGGGGGCGGGGTGCCAACGGTGAAAATCTCAAGGTCTTTCAGTTTCATTGGCACCCTCCGTTTTTTATTTCGACGCCATATGGGCGTCTACGATGCGCTGAACCGCCGGGGCGAAATGGGTGTAATCCGGGGTTTCCATATCCGGATGTTTGCCCGCCTCATCCAGGTAGCGCACCTGGATGATCTTCGCGAGGTTCGGGTTCTTTTCGAACTCGGCCACTTCATCGTCCGACATCGGCCCACCCTGAAGGTTCAGGGAATGGATCGAGGCTTCAGACAGGCGATCAAAATAGCTGGGCTTTGTCGCGCAAAGATAGCGTTTCGCCGCCACGTGATACCGCACGCAATCGGTGATGATCGTCGGGAAGAAGCGTTCCAGCACTTTCGCGCCTGCTTCCTCATGGAAACGATCTTCGGTGTCATCCATGGAAAACGTGCCGAATTCACTGGTGAAATGGCCGATGTCATGCAACAGGGCTGCGACGACGATTTCATCATCCATGCCGTTTTGTTCTGCAATCGTGGCCCCTTGCAACATGTGTTGGGCCATGGTCACGGGTTCGCCAAGGTATTCTTCATCGCCGCAGCGGATAAAGATATCGCCGATGAAATCGACGATATTGCTTGCGTTTAGCTCGCTAGGATTTGGGGCTGACATTAGGCGTCTCCCAATTCGCGTGCCAAGGCCGCACGGGTGGACCGCAGACCGTCTTTATCGGCGTAACAGCCCTGCAACCAACGGCTGCCTTCGCCGGAATAGCCTTTGCGCGCATGCAACACGCGGGTGTTGTCCACGATGAACGCTTCGCCTGGGGACAGTTTGAATGTCACCTCCATCGCAGGATCATCAATGATCGCGGACAGACGACGATAGGCGCGATACCAGATCTCCATCGCGTCAAACGGCACATCCTGCACCGGTGCGATCGAACGTGAGTTAAAGCGCATCTGCACAAACAGACCTTCCGGTGACAGTTCAATCATCGGGCGGTGGGATTGCAGGCAGACATCCGCACTGCCGGCGTATTCAAAGCGGATGGAATAGCTTGCAAGGGCATCAAACCCTTCCGGGTCTTCCTGGCGCAGACGTTCGGCACAGGCGAAACCGTCAACCACCATGTTTTCCCCACCCGCGGCAGAGTTTTCAAGGCAGGACAGGATTTGCAGGGTTGGCACAGGATCGCGATACGGGTTGTCCGTATGCGCCTGCAGGCCCAGCCCGGTGTAAGCAAGGTTCACCGGGTTTACCTCGGTGCGGACTTCAAAGTGGCGGCCATAGTTGGTTTCACGGACGTAGCCAAACAGGTCTGCGATATCAAACAGTCCGCCTTCCACGGGTTCCATGCCGGTGACTTTGGCAAAGCCGTAATCCTGCACTGCAGATAGCCATTTCAGTTTGGCGGCCTTGTCTGTTTTCAGCTCGGTCATGTCGCCTGTCGGCACATCTGTCAGCGCGGATGTCCAGGCGTTGATGCCCGGATTCATGCCGGACACGGCGGGCTTGTCATAGGCATTTGCCAGCAGCCAGGCGATATCGAAAGAATGCACCGCATCTTCGCCGCCAAAGCGAAGCTCAACGGTGTCGCCTTTGACATTCGCGGTCTCTAGGGTGATCTCTTCCGGCAGATTTGCCAGTGTCACCAAACGCTGCCCATTGCCGGGGTCGCGGTAGTCTGCACCTGGCAGATTATCCCGCAGCCAAACGGCGTGAAAACGCATGTTGTTGCCCGCACCCGTCAGGTGCAGGATATTGTCTTCTGTTCTGGTCGTGTATGTCATCTGAATATTACCACATTTCGACGCGCAGCGCCGGATTTCGTGTTTGCGATAGCTTCGTTGATGTCATCAAGCGACCAGCGCCCGGAAATTAACTCATCAAGTTTCAAGCGGTTCTGCTGGTAAAGATCGATCAGCCAAGGGATGTCTCTGGCCAAAACAACATCTCCCATTTTCGAGCCAATCATTTGTTGCCCCAGCGCGGCAACAATTACGGGTTCATAGTCAGCTTTTGCACCGGAATGCGGCATGCCAACCATGACCATTTTTCCTTTTGGGCCAATATAACGCAACGCCTGCTCATAGGCAGGGATGGCGCCAACGGTGATGAAAACAGCGTCTGCCATTGCACCACCAGTGATCTTTGCAACTTCTTTCCACGGCTTACCATCGGACGCCAATACACCATGTGTTGCACCGAATTCTTTTGCGATTTCAAGCTTCTCTGGAACCATATCAATCGCGATGATTTTGGCGGCACCTGCAATGCGCGCGCCTTGAATGGCGTTTAGACCCACGCCACCAGCCCCAATAATAACGGCGGTTTGCCCCGGGCGCAGTGCGGCGGAATTCACGACGGCGCCAACACCTGTGATCACACCACAGGCGAGAAGGGATGCCACATCCATTGCTATATCATCGGGCAGTTTCGCAAGCTGACGTGGTTGTACCACAACCTTTTCCGCAAATGCGCCACATGCCATGCCCTGGGTCACCGCTGTGCCATCGGGCAGGGTGATCGGACCGTCCATGGAAATATCACCATCGCAGGCCACGGGCGCACCGGACGAACAGGGCGCGCAATCCCCGCAGGACCGGATCAGGGTGACCAGAACCTTATCGCCCATCGCATAACCTTTGACACCCGCGCCCATCGCGGTGATCGTGCCGGCGGCCTCGTGCCCATAAATCGCAGGAAGCTCGCCTCCCCAGCCACCATCCATAAAGGAAATGTCGGAATGGCAGATTGCGCAGGCATCCAAGGTGACTTCGACTTCGCCTGCTTCTGGTGCGCGCAGCTCAACGTCTTCAATCACCAAGGGGGCGCCAAATTCACGGGCGACAGCTGCGCGGATACGGGCCATGGGTTCTCTCCTCAGATCAATTAAAGGAGAGCCTGCGAAATCCTTAACGGCACTGCAAGCTACGTTCGCGACAAAATAGCGATTTTGCGTCAGGTTTTTTCATCGGATGGGCGTAATTTTCGCCAACCTGCCAGATAAATACCCAAACCAAGGGCCATGAGGACCATCGACAAAAGGAAGGGCGCGCCAGGAAGGTAGTATGCCGCCCCGTCCTCACTGAATATGGCGAATGTACGTGTCATGATCAGCGGCGATAGAATCATCCCAAGCGCCCCGATACTGGTCAAAAGTCCCTGTAATTCGCCCTGCTGATCTGGCCCCGCAGCGCGGCTCATCAATCCCTGCATTGCAGGGGTCGCCATCCCACCAAGGGCAGACAAGGGTGTCAGGCCCAGAACGATCCAGCCATTGGTCAGGATCGCGGTGAAGAAAAAGACAACAATATCGATAACAAAACCAAGGATCACGGTTTTACGTTCACCAATCCAAGGAATGATCTTACGAATAAGCAGCCCTTGCGAAATCGCCATGGAAATTCCAAACACCGCAAGCGACCAGCCGACCATGGCAGGTGACCAGCCGAAGCGTTCCTGTGTGAAATAGGACCAGATCGCCGGGTAAACGTAGAATGCGACCTGATAGAGGAAATACACAACCAACAACGGACGTATCCCGGGCAAGCGCCCGATATTCATCAGCGCGCCAAAGGGGTTGGCGCGTTTCCAGTTAAAGGGACGGCGGATTTCATCGGTGACCGTTTCGGGGAAGACAAAGTAGCCGAAGACGAAATTACTGCCCGCAAAGATTGCCGCTGCGACAAAGGGCGCACGTGGACCAAAACTGGCAAGCAGCCCACCAATCACCGGCCCCAGCACAAAACCAACGCCGAACGCGGCAGAGACCAGGCCAAAGTTTTGTGAACGTTCCTCATCACTGGAAATATCCGCAATAAAGGCAGCCGCAGTGGAATGCGTTGCTGCCGTAATCCCGCCAACAATACGCCCCAGAAGAAGCAGCCACATGGTGTCCGCAAGGGCCATAACCGCGTAATCTACAGCCATGATAAATAGGGAAATCAGCAGAACCGGGCGGCGTCCATAACGGTCAGATAGATTGCCAACGGTTGGGCCGAACAGGAATTGCATGATTGCAAAGGAAAAAGACAGATAGCCGCCCCAGATCGCGGCATCGGCAAGACTTGCGCCTTCGATTTCGCGGATCAGGTCGGGCATGACCGGCATGATCAGACCAATACCCATGGCATCAATTACCAGGGTGATCAGAACAAAGATCACCTGCAACCGTGTAGATTTCCTGGACATTGGGCGCTCCTGAATAAGTTCCCTACATCTAAACGGGTCAGTTCAGAAATCAAGCATGCCATAGTTTTGACATAGCCGGGGCTTAGGGAAACAGCATTTAACAGAGAGCAGATTGACCAAAATGCCTTTTGATCCGCAAAGATATGAGGAACTGGCGCTTCTTGTAGATGGTGATAATCTTTCATCAAAACACGCAGGGCGATTGATTACAGACAGCGCGGCAATTGGGGCGCTACGCATAAAGCGTGTATACGGAAATACTGCAAAGCTTCCGGGGTGGGATGGCGCGCCAGGCTATCATCTGGTTCACAGTGGCAGCGGGAAAAACAGCTCCGACATACTGATGACGGTGGAGGCGTTGGATCTGTTCCACAGGCAGGGTATTCGAAAATTCGTGCTGGCAAGTTCTGACGGTGATTTTTCCCATCTTGCCACCTATCTGCGCGAAAATGGGGCATGGGTACTGGGGATTGGTGAAGAAAAGACCCCATTGAATATGAGGAAGTCTTGCACTTGCTTTAAAACCCTGGTGCCATTGCCTGTCTTGGACAAAATACTGCCCAAGGATCAAATTATCGAGAAAATCCAAAATTTCATTCAAACGTTGAATCAGAAAAAAGGTGTAAAAATACAGGATCTGAGTGTTCACATGAACAGGGTCCATAATGTCAAAATCAGCACACTTCCGGAAAAGACATGGCGGAAATACCTGACAGATAGGGCTGACTATTTTATCTGTGACCCCCGTGGGCCGGATGCCTATGTGCGTCTTGTGAAATAGGTCACAGGTCAGCTGCGTCCGCTGCAACACCCGTTCTGTTCCTTCAGTGTTGGGGTGGTGTTCGGCATGCTCTGATGCCCGGTACGTTGCATGAAATCGGACAAATGTCGTGCAAACTCTTCTGGCTGCTCGGCACAGCACAGATGTCCCGCGCGGCGGATGATTTTGAAATCACTGCCTGGGATCAGGTCTAGGGTTTCGCGCATCAGGTCGGGCGGTGTCGCGCGGTCATCAACGCCACACAGGCCCAGTGCAGGCAGGCGCAGGCCGGATGTCGGGGTGAAGAAATCTGTTCCGGACACGGCTGCAATCGCACCGCAATACCCTTCGATCGGCGTGTTCACCAGCATGTCGCGCCACTGCGCAAGTCCTTTAGGCGGAAGGAAATCTTGGCCCTTACGCAGGAACCAGTGTTTGGCGATTTCTTCGGCCAATGCATCTAGCCCGTGTTTTCGCACGGCTTCACTGCGATCTTCCCAAAGCTTTGGCATGCCTATTTTAGCGGCAGTCCCGGCCAGAACCACTGCACGTATCTGATCAAGGCGTTTCACGGCCAGACCCTGGGCAATCATTCCGCCCAAGGATAAGCCGCATATCATCACGTCACGCAGATCCAGATGATCTAAGATCGCTTCCACATCACGCACCATAGCCCCCATGGAATAGGGGGCAGGTGGGGCATCACTTTGCCCATGGCCACGCAAATCAATGCGCACCACCCGCAATCCTGCTGGCAAATGCGTCATGACCGCATCCCAGAGATGCAAGTTCGTACCCAGCGCATGCAGCATCACCAGTGGTGCGCCATCTCGTGGGCCCTCATCAAGATAATGCAAACGGATGCCATTCACCTCTGCAAAAGGCATCAGTCCTCGCCGATCTGCATATGTGCCATGATCTGCCCGTGGTCAGAGGCCAGCTTGTTGTAAGGGGCTTCCGCATGTGAACCATCGGTCAGATGATCATTGAGGACCGAGAAATATTCCATCTCGCCAATGGCACCCGGGTTTTCAGGCAGGAAATGGTGGCTCATCAAAATTTGGTCGATGCTTTCAAACACCCCGCCAAAGGCAGAGGTATACACCATGTCACGCAGAGATTTGCGCACAAACAGCTTTTCAGCAGAATGCAGGCGCATGGATGTAATCGCTTTTTGGATTTGCTCATTCTGATCGCGGGAATAGCGTTCATTTGCCCGGTCGGCATCATGGCGGCGCATCCAAGAATAATTCTTGAACGGGGCCTCGCCCGAGATGATTTCACTGCTGACCGCATGTTCACTGTCGTTGAAATCGCCCAGAACCATCACCGGATTGCCTGCAGTCAGTTCTTGCACGATCTCGTTGCGCAAAACCCAGGCCTCTGCCATACGGCGCAGGCCCGCACGCAGGGCCCCAAGGGCACGCCCGGCGGCATCATAGGACAGAAGATCTGCTTCGGGCGCGAAATCCGCGCCTTCGGGCCGTTTAAATTCGCCCAGCTTGGATTTCAGGTGACAATTGAACACTGTCACAACCTGATCTCCAACAGGAATACGGACCTTCAACACAGGGCGCGACAGACGGGAAATGCGGAAAGATCCACCATCCCCATCTGCCAGACCGCCAAATTCAATATCCAGCGGTTCCGGCAGTTGCTGGATCACCTCGGGGTCCCCAACAAAACCCATGCGCGATAGCACAGCAACGCCAGGGCGGCGTTCACCGGGTGCGCCGTCATTCACGTTCGCCGCAAAAGCCAAGGCCGCATTTTTACCGTAGGGCGCATAGGCCAGCTTTCGAAAGATCGCCTTCTTTGCATACCGTTTGGAACGATCCGGGATCGCACTTTCGTTGGATGCTTCGCCGCGTTTATCAGCCTCGGCAATCACCGCGCGCAGGGCGTCTTCTTCGAAAATTTCTTGAAAGCCAACCACATCCGCGTCCAGAGACAGAACCTGATCCGCCAACCAGTCTTCCTTCCAGGCGTGTTCTTCGGGGGTGTATTTTTCGAAACGATAATATTCCTGATCAGCACCAATCAGGTTTTTGACGTTAAAAGAAGCAATCGTAAATCGGGGCATATCAGCTCTCCAGTGTATCTAAGGCGCGGGCAAACATGGCTGGGTCGACATTGCCACCCGAAGCCACACAAACGGCAGTATCTTTGGTTAATTTATCGCCGTGAAACAGGGCGGCTGCAAGGGAAGTTGCGCCGCCGGGTTCAATCACAATTTTCAGGCGCAGAAAGGCAAGCGCCATGGCACGCAGGCATTCCTCATCCGTGACCACAATCCCAGCGCCACAGTTTTTTTGCATAATCGGGAAGGTGATTTCGCCGGGGGCAGGGGTGACAATCGCGTCACAAATGGACCCTTCCGGTTTCGCATTCTGTTCAATCTGGCCGGATGCCAGCGACCGTGCGGTGTCGTCAAACCCTTCCGGTTCGCAAGGGCGCACCCGCATGTTGGGGGCTTCCTGCGCAAGGGCCAGAGAGATACCAGAGGTCAGCCCGCCACCACCGCAAGGCACCAGGACCTCAGCATCACGTGCTTCACAATCAGCGGCGATCTCAAGGCCCGTGGTGCCTTGGCCCGCAATGACCATGGGTTCATCATAGGGTTTGATCAGGGTCAGGCCGCGTTCGGAGGATAGACGATCACCGATTTCTTCGCGTGCTTCTGTCGCGCGGTCATACAACACAACTTCCGCCCCCAGGGCGCGGGTGTTGGCGATCTTCAGGGCAGGGGCGTTTTTCGGCATGATGATCACAGACGGGATACCATGGCGCGCAGCGGCCAGCGCCACGCCTTGGGCGTGGTTGCCGGATGAAAAAGCGATGACGCCGTTTTTGCGTTGTTCTTCTGGAAGGGCAGAAACCGCAGACCAAGCCCCACGAAATTTGAACGAGCCAGTATGTTGCAAACATTCCGGTTTCACAAAGATCCTGCGTCCGGCGATTTCATCCAGAAAGGGGGATGACAGCAGGGGCGTGTGGCGGGATTGGCCCATCAGACGTTGTTGTGCAGCTTTGATATCAGCGTAAGTGACCATCAGATCATCCTTAGAAATTGGTGAATTACATCAAGGCTTTCAGCCTCATCTAGAAACGGAACATGGCCCCGATCCGGTATATTTGCGAAAAGCATATCCGGGCGGCGGCGTTGCATGCCCTGTGCACATTCTTCCGACAATAAGTTAGAATTTGCCCCCCGCAACAGGGCCAGAGGCAGGCTATCTAACGCGTCAAATAGTGGCCACAGATCCGGCTGTTCCGTTGTTTTCAACCCTTTGCCAACCGCATCTCTTAGTTTGCGGTCATACATAATTTCAAGGCCGCGATCAGACAGGGTAAATTGGTTTTGCACCTCTTCCAGCCAGCGTGACATGGGTACATTGGGGAAGTCGATGAAATGCTCGGCACGGACCTTGGCCGCATCTTCATAAGATTTCTGCGGTGGCCGACGGCCCAGATAGGTCATGATGTATTTGCGCCCGCTTGCCGCGATTTCCGGGCCAATGTCATTTAGGCAAACGCCGGTCAGTCTATGTTTTGCAATTGCGGCCAAAAGCATGGCAATCAGCCCGCCACGGGAAGTTCCGATGATCGCCACCTGATCCAAACCCAGATGATCCAGAAGTTCGAGCTGATCACGGGCTTCGATCTCGACTGTGTAAGTCTGATAAGGGGCATGATCTGACCGTCCGCGCCCCCGATAATCAGGCCGGATCACGCGATAACCTGTCAGATGTGGCACCAGATGGTTAAAGTCTTTTGCATTGCGTGTCAGTCCCGAAAGCAGAAGCAAAGGCGCGCCTTCGCCTTCATCTGAATAACCAACCTGAATGCCGTCGGATGTTGTGTAGTAATGTGTATTCACAGGGATTTCGCCAATTCAGGGATTGTTTTTAGGTCATTCAGGATGTGTTTCGGAGTCCAAGGCATGCGATCCACCGGCAGGCCCATGCGATTGACCCAGGCCGTCTGAAACCCATAGCCTGTGGCACAGGCCGCGTCCCACCCGTTAGAGGACACAAACAGCACCTGATCATTGTCGCAGCCAAAGCGATCACCAACCATATCATAGACCCGCGCATGAGGTTTATAAACGCCGACATTTTCAACAGACAGGCAGTCATCCAACAGATCAGAGATCCCGGCGCTGTCCATCGCGCTTTGCAGCATTTTCGGTTCGCCATTTGAAAGAATGGCAAGTTTATATCCGGCGTTCTTTAAGGTTTTTAACATTTCCTGAACTTCTGGATATGCGGAAAGCTCTGCATAAAGTTGCATCAGGCGCGCACGCAACCCATCCCCCTTCAGCCCATGTTTCTCCATCGCCCAGTCCAACCCGTCCTGTGTCACTTTCCAGAAATCGTCATGGGTATCGGCCAGGGCCCGCAGCCAGGTGTATTCTAGCTGCTTTGCCCGCCAGTCCGCAGCCAGCTGCTGCCAGCATCGGGCCAGGGTTTCATTTCCGGGTTCCTGTGCTGCGGCCCGCGCCGCCGCGTTGACATCAAAGAGGGTTCCGTAGGCGTCAAAGATACAGGTGGTGATTGGCATCGTGATTTCCCTTCACGTGGAAGGTGGCACAGAGTGGCCGGAAGGGAAAGACCGGTTTCCGGGGGAAGGGGGATCGTTATGGTCTGGCACAAATAGGCCTAATGGCCATGCTCACACCGAGAGTGATCAGAAAGAGAGGCCAAAACGTAACATTCACCGGCCTGACCATCACTGGTGCATCCCGTTGCTATCCTTGAAAGCTCTTGTTCTAGGCGTTTCAGGCCAGCGATCTTTTCCCGAACATCGGCCAACTGTTGGTGTGCAATCGCGTTGGCTTCGGCACAGGATCTGTCAGGATGGTTTTGCAATGAAATGAGAGCTGAGATTGCGCCAATTGGAAACCCCAGGTCGCGGGCATGTTTGATGAACGTCAAGCGTTCCAGTTCGGCTGGGCCATACCGTCGCTGATTTCCTTCGGTGCGCCCGGCCTCTTCCAACAGGCCAACTTGTTCATAATAGCGAATGGTCGGGACCTTCACATTTGTCCGCGTTGATAACATGCCGATCGAATACATATAAAACCTCTTGAACCTATAGTTACTAGAGGTTCTATATCAGATGCCATGAAGTCTAAAGGAGATTCGCATGGCTGGTTGCTGTGGACATGAAGCAAAGTTTGACGGTGTCTCAAACGATTATAAACGACGGCTTTGGATCGTTATTGCGATAAACGCAGTGATGTTCTTTGTAGAGGTGATCGCAGGGCATTTGGCAAAATCACAGGCATTGCAGGCCGATGCGCTAGATTTTCTCGGGGATTCCCTGACCTATGGTATTTCGCTGGCCGTCATTGGAACATCCTTGCGGGTGCGGGGGAATGCAGCACTTGCCAAAGGGGTTAGCCTGCTGGCGATGGGGATCTGGGTGTTCGGATCAACCCTGTATCGTGTGTTCTATGTCGGTGTGCCTGCAGCGGAAATTATGGGCGTGGTTGGGTTTCTGGCGTTAACTGCCAATCTGGCCAGCGTCTTGATCCTCGTGCGTTATAAAGATGGCGATGCAAATGTGCGGTCAGTCTGGTTGTGTTCACGCAATGACGCAATCGGCAACGTTGCGGTCATGTTTGCAGCCTTCGGGGTATGGGGGACGGCGACAGGGTGGCCTGATCTGATTGTTGCTGGAATTATGGCCGGTCTGTTTCTGTCTTCAGCTTTTCAGATCATTCAGCAGGCGATGCGGGAACGTTCAGACGCATCCTTACATGACCATATGCAAGCATAAGAAATCATCATCTTGCAGAAGCGGCCCGGAAACCAGAGAGGTTCCCGGGCCTGCTTTTTTACAGGTTTTCACTTTGGGGCATGCCCAGCACGTGATAGCCGCCATCGACGGTGATGATCTCACCAGAGGTGCATTTGCCGTAATCAGATGCCAGATAGACAGCTGTGCCGCCGATGCTTTCCAGTGTTGCGTTCGCACGCATTGGGGCGTTGGCTTCGGTTTGGCGGAAGGTCTTGCGCGCACCACCAATGGCAGCCCCAGCAAGGGTTTTCATCGGACCAGGTGAAATCGCGTTGACGCGAATGCCTTCAGGACCAAGGTCGTTTGCCAAGTAGCGTACAGAGCTTTCCAACGCTGCTTTGGCAACACCCATGACGTTGTAGAATGGCGTCACGCGGTTGGACCCTTGGTAGGTCATGGTCAGGATCGTGCCGCCGTCTGTCATCATTGGGGCAGCGCGCTTTGCCACCTCGATCAGAGAGAAGCAACTGATACACATAGAGTTTTTGAAATTCTCACGCGATGTATCAATGAAACGGCCCGTCAGTTCGTTCTTGTCGGAATAGGCGATGGCATGCACGAGAAAATCGATCTTGCCCCATTTTTCTTTAAGAACAGCAAATGCTGCATCCATAGACGCATCATCATTTACGTCAACGTCAACCATGATATCAGACCCAACACTTTCAGCAAGCGGTTGAACCCGTTTACCAAAGGCGTCGCCCTGATAGGAAAACGCCAGTTCCGCGCCTTGTGCTGCCATTTCGCGGGCAATGCCCCAGGCGATAGAGCGTTCGTTCGCGACACCCATAATCAGGCCGCGTTTTCCTTTTAGCAATTCAGACATATCAATTTACCCGTGGTACTTACTCATGGCGACAGTGCCATTGGTGCCGCCAAAGCCGAAGCTGTTGGAAATCACCGTATCAATTTCTGCGTTTTCCACGAACTCGGTTGCGATCTCGTCGGGGCGGATCGCCGGGTCGAGTTCTTCAATGTTCGCGGAAGGTGCGATGAATTTATTTTCCATCATGATGAGGGAATAGATCGCTTCCTGCACACCAGCGCCGCCAAGGCAGTGTCCAGTGACAGATTTGGTAGAGGTGATCGGAGGCACATTGCCTTCGCCAAACACACGACGCACGGCTTCAACTTCGGTCACGTCACCCGCGGGCGTAGATGTGCCGTGGGCGTTGATATAGCCAACTTTGCGATCGCCAATGGTGGACATGGCCAGACGCATGGAACGCTCTCCGCCTTCACCAGATGGGGCAACCATATCGTGGCCGTCAGATGTCGCGCCGTAACCGGTGACTTCTGCGTAGATTTTTGCGCCACGTGCGAGGGCGTGGTTCAGTTCTTCCAGAACCACAACGCCGCCGCCGCCAGCAATCACGAAACCATCGCGGTTCGCGTCAAAGGCACGGGAAGCTTTTTCAGGCGTGTCGTTATATTTGGAAGACATGGCACCCATGGCGTCGAACAGGCAAGACAGGGTCCAGTCCAGTTCTTCACCGCCACCGGCAAAGACGATGTCTTGCTTGCCGAATTGGATCTGCTCAACACCGTTGCCCATGCAGTGCAGAGAAGTGGTGCAGGCGGATGTGATAGAATAGTTCACGCCCTTGATTTTAAACGGTGTCGCAAGGCAGGCAGAGTTCGTGGAAGACATGCAGCGGGTCACCATGAAAGGGCCCATCCGCTTTGGTGCGCCTTTTTCTTTCACGATGTTATGGGCTGCAAAGAAGTTCGACGTAGACGGACCACCAGAGCCCATCACCAGACCGGTGCGCTCGTTGGAGATGTCTTTCTCCTCAAGGCCCGAATCCTTAATCGCTTCTTCCATCGCGATATAGTTATAGGCCGCACCGGGGCCCATAAAACGCAGCTGACGCTTGTCGATATGTTCAGATACGTCGATCTGTGGCATGCCGTGGATCTGGCTGCGGAAACCGTTTTCGGTGTATTCTTCGGCTTTCACAATGCCAGATTTCCCGCTGCGCAGGGCGTCGGTGACTTCTGAAATGTTGTTCCCGATGGAGGACACAACGCCCATCCCGGTGATGACTACTCGGCGCATGGGCGCTCTCCTTCTTCAAAAACGATGACCGGGCCTCACAGCCCAGTCACGTCATATATAGGGTGGATTTCCGAAAAGCTTAGCTTTCCGAAAGGGCAACTTTCATGTCTTTAACTTGGTAGATCACTTCGCCGTCGGCCTCAACGATACCATCTGCAACACCCATGGTCAGGCGGCGGGTCTGGATCGCTTTGGTGAAATCAATCTTATATGTCAGTTTCTTACGGTCAGGACGCACCATGCCGGTCAGCTTCACTTCGCCAACGCCAAGCGCATATCCGCGACCCAACCAGCCACGCCAGCCAAGGTTGAAACCGGTCAGCTGCCACAGACCATCCAGGCCAAGACAGCCGGGCATGATTGGGTTGCCGGGGAAGTGACAATCAAAGAACCACAGATCAGGTGTGATGTCGAATTCCGCCAGAACATGACCTTTGCCATGTGCCCCACCGTCACCGGAAATCTCGGTGATGCGATCCATCATCAGCATGGGCGGCGCGGGCAGCTGGGCATTGCCGGGGCCAAATAGTTCGCCACGGGAACATTTCAGAAGGTCGTCTTTGTCAAAGCTACTCGGGTATTGGGCCATTGATGGCGGTCCTTTGTATTCACTGTTGGTTAAGCCCATTTAGCAGAGCCGCCCCTGGCAGGGCAAGTGTACTGGTGCCGTTACGGCACATATGCGGTGATTATGTTTGAATTCCCCGCCGCTTTCGCGCTATATGAGAATAACTCGCAAAGAAGATTATGACCATGACAGCGCAAATCCCGCCTGAAGCAAGACAAAGCGCCATTGATATCAGCACCACTTGGTTGTCCCAGGCTGGTCTGCGTCCCACCCGTCAGCGGGTGAATTTGGCGACGCTGCTGGTGGGGGACGGGCAGGACCGTCACGTGACGGCCGAAAGCCTGTATGATGCATCCCGATCTTCCGCTGATCCCGTGTCTTTGGCGACGGTGTACAACACGTTGAAAGCGTTTTGTGATGCGGGCGTTTTGCGCGAAATCACGGTGGATGGGTCAAAGTCGTATTTTGACACAAACCTGACCGATCACCCACATTTCTATTGGGAAGACGAAGGCCGCCTGTCTGACGCCCCGGCAGATCAGTTGGTTTTGGCCAGCGTTCCAGACGCACCCGAAGGCATGGAAATCTCCAAAGTAGACGTCGTGATCCGCCTGCGCGGGAAGTAAGGCACTGTGTGTTTCAACTATACGGTCGTGATCCAGATTTCGAAGGGTTGATAACAGTCCCTTCTTTGGACAAGAGCCCGCGACGTAGTAAACCGGGAAACGGAATTAGGTGGGACTTCGCTTATCTCGATTCCACTGATCACGATTGTATCTATTGCATCCACCCCTATTTTTTAGATGAATCCGGAGAGCCGTTAGAAAAAGGTGAAGCACTTGAAGGAACATATCGTGCCTTTATGTTTATCCTCTTTGAACCAAGCGTAGATTTTCACCGGCGCTATATTTCAGTTGGGACTCAGTTTGAGTGCCGTGAAGGGCGTCACGCGTGCGCTGTTGGATGTGTAACGCGCTTAATCGGTTTGTCGCACTGATTTTTAAGTCTTTGCTTAGTCGAGCTTGCCATGTAAGGCCTCTTCTGAATAGAGTAACTGCGCGTGACTAGGTGCTCACTACCCCAGCAAAGCGAAAGCCACACCCAATGCCGAATCCCCAAATGAAAGTTGTCATTGTGACGCCGGAAATTCCCTATAACACCGGGGCGATTGGGCGGACCTGTGTGGCCTTGGGGCTGGAGTTGATCCTGATTAAGCCGCTCGGGTTTTCCTTGGATGAGAGAACCGTGAAACGGGCGGGCGCGAGTTATTGGAAGCATGTTCAGCTGACGGAATATGACGATTGGCAAAGCTTTCTCGACGCACGCAAACCGGATCGTGACAGCCTGTATTTCTTTGAAGAAAACGGCGAACAGACGATTTATGACCCAGATTACAAGCTGGATGGCTATTTGGTGTTTGGCTGTGAATCAAGTGGCATCCCTCAGGAAATCCTCGAAGGTATGAATGATCGCCTGTTCAGCCTGCCCATGCGCAACCCGGTGGTAAAATCCTTGAACCTTGCCAATGTGGCGACCGCCGTGATTTATCAGGCGATGCGGCCTCAGCTTGGGGGCTGAGACGACATAGATCTGATCGGCTGTCGGCACAAAAAGCGTCGCATGGCCAAAAGCCCCAAAGCAATAAACGGCAGGCTGCCCGCGAAGACATAACGTGCAACGGTTTGCAGGGTTTCCGGCGTGGCCTCCAGTGAGAAGCCTGCTGCATTGGCCAGAATCCCACAAATCGCCGCACCCACTGCGTAGCCAAACCGTGCAACTGTGGGCATGGCGCCGGTGACGCGGGCCTGTTCTTTCTCGGGTGTGATCGCGATGAGACGGCGCTGAATGAAGGTATAGGCGGCCCCAAAACCAATACCTTCCAGCCAAGTCAGGGCGGCAATCACCCAGACAGGACCTGCAGGGGTGGCGAAAAACATGCCAATGACAGAGCAAGCCACAAGGGCGAGGCCAAGGGTGATCCAAAAAGGATCCAGTCGTTCGGGCGAACCAGAGACAACAATCGCAGCCGCGCTCCATCCGAAAGAACCACCGGCCAAGATATAGCCGACAGTGATCGGGCTGACACCATGCAGGCTGGCCAGCAGAACCGGACCATAGCTCATCAGCCCCATGACACCGGCAGACATGCTGAACCACATCAACAGGGCCGCACCTGACGAATCCCGCAAGCGAAACGCATTTTCTGGCAACATGCGATTGTCGCGTGACCGTGCATCTTGGCGCAGGAAAAGCAATAGCAGGGTGAAGGCCCCCATGATCAGAAGGGGCGTTTGTGGAAGACTGACCTCGATCCCAGCAGAGGCGATCATCGTGGTGCCCGTGACCAACAGGATCAGACGTTTCACAGGCAGAGAGGGCGCATTGTTCATGTCGCGCCCCAGGCTGATCCCCGGGGTGAAATATATCCATAGGGCCAAGATTAGCGCTTGTAGCAGGAAAAAACCAAAGCCCCAGCGCCAGGTGAAATATTCTACAAAGAACGCACCGATCAGCGGGCCAAGAAAGGCGGATGCCCCCCAGAGCGCTGAAATCACGGCCAAAACCCGCGCCTGATGGCGGGTGGAAAACAAGATGCCAATGGCAATGAATGTCATCGCGGTTAAACCGCCACCACCCAGCCCTTGCAACACGCGCCCAGCCAGAAGCACAGGCATATTGGTCGCGACCATTGAGGCCGCACATCCAAGGGCGAAGATCATGGCGCAGCTGGCCATAACATTGCGAATGCCCACGCGCATGGTGGCGATGGCGGCGCAAGCCCCAGCGACAATTGATCCGATTTCATAGGTGGCAATCGTCCACGCCACAAAGCGGTCACCGCCGATATCCGCAAGAATTTGCGGGATCATTGTCGCCAGCAGGAGGCTATCCGCCGCATGTAGCCAAACCCCAAGCGAGACAAGCGCCAAAGGCACAGCTGCTTTGCGTGTTAGGATCTCGCTCCAGGCGACATGTTCGTTTTGAGGGGCTGCTGTCATGGTCATGATCCGTACTCCCGTGATTCGTATTCCGGGAGTGTTGATAAAACCTCAAGCCCCCTTTAGCGCAAGAGTGTAATGTTTGACCTGATGGGATCGCTCTTGCAACGGGCCAATGTCAGGCCTAAACTGAGATCGTCGGTTCAATTTTTACAACGGGAGGACGAAAGCTAAAATGCGCTGGAATTACGTACTTTGGCATGGTCCCCGTTTCGCCCTGTAAATCCGTTTGCAGGGTTGGTCATGAAACATCTGTCTCATTGGTCTGCCCATAGCCGCTTTGCGGCCATCCCTTATTGAGCTGAATTCTTATGACTATCATGACCACCAATGCTTTGGGCATCACCTTTAGTGAACCCTTATTTTCTGATCTCAACCTGAATATCGCCAAAGGCGACCGGATAGGTCTTGTCGCCGCGAATGGGCGTGGGAAATCGACGCTTCTGGGTTGCCTCGATGGAAGTGTAACCCCCACAACCGGCGATGTCACACGGGCGCAGGGCACACGCGTTGCCACTGTGCTGCAAAATATGCCGGATGCTGCTTTTGGCCATACAATGTATGATTGGGTTCTTTCCGCATTGCCGCCGGAACAGGCAGACTATGACAGCTGGCGCGTGGATGTTGTTCTGAACGATCTGCGGGTGCCGTATGATTTCCAACAAAAACGCCTAGAGGCGCTCAGTGGTGGCTGGCAACGTATGGCCATGTTGGCCCGGGCCTGGATCACTGAACCTGACGTTTTGTTGCTGGATGAACCGACCAATCACTTGGATCTGCATCATATTGGTCTGCTGCAGGATTGGCTGATGGGGTTGCCCCGTGACTTGCCAGTGGTGGTTACATCCCATGATCGGGCCTTCTTGGATGCGGTGACCAACAGGACGCTGTTTCTGCGTGAAGAACATGCGCGGGTTTTTCCGTTGCCGTTCAGCCAGGCCCGCGCTGCCCTACAGGCTTCCGATGCTGCGGACGAGCGCCGGTTCGTAAATGATCTGAACAAGGCCCGTCAATTGCGCAAACAGGCAGCAAAGCTGAAAAATGTTGGCATCAATTCTGGTTCAGATCTGTTGTTGACGAAAACAAAACAACTGACGGATCGGGCCGGGAAGCTGGAAGCAGCGGCACGTCCCGCATATCGGGAACAAACCGCAGGAGATATCCGCCTTGGCAACAGCGGCACACATGTCAAGGCACTGATTACGCTGGATGATATTCCTGTGTGCGCGCCGGATGGACGCGTGTTGTATCGGACAGGGCGGAAATGGATTTCACCGGGCGAAAGGGTTGTGCTTTTGGGGGCGAATGGCACTGGGAAAACCTGTCTGGTGACATTGATCCACGCGGCACTGAATGGGGCAGACACGGATGTGAAATATGCCGCATCTATTGCACCCGGTTTTTCGGATCAACATCTCAGCCAATTGAATCCAGACAGCACTCCGATGGCCCTGCTGACCGAAACGTGTGACATCGGGGATCAACGGGCACGGGGGCTGCTTGCGGGGGCGGGTATTACCTTTCAGATGCAGGATGTGGCAATCCTGCGCCTGTCGGGCGGCCAGAAAGCCCGGCTTTCAATGCTGTTGTTGCGCCTCAAGTCTCCGAACTTTTATCTGCTGGATGAACCGACCAATCATCTGGATATTGAAGGTCAGGAAGCACTGGAAGCGGAATTGATTTCAAACGATGCAGCCAGCCTTGTTGTCAGTCACGACAGAAGGTTTCTGCAGAATGTTGGAAACCGGTTCTGGCTGATCAATGGCGGAACACTGGAAGAAATTGACAGCCCACAAAGGTTTCTGGAGCAGCAGATCGCAACGCCTGAATAAGTTCGGATCCCGCCCCTCGCAGGGAGGATCTGCAAGGGGCGGGAATGATCCGTAAATTAATATGTTAAGACGTTTTGAAAGGTCGGTGTTTGCGCCAGATCAGAACCATTGCCCCGGTTCCATCAGGCCCAGATCCAGAAGTTGCTGACTGTTCCAGTGAAATTTCACTGAATTATGCCAAGCAAAATTGTGGATCTCCTGGCGGCTTCCTGGGTTTGCGCGCAGAGCCTTCGCCGCCCGGAAAGAGGCCACAGAGGCGGTCAGGTTGTGGTGCCATTCACAGGAATATGTATTGTATTCCTCGTCACTAAAGACATGGCGGGGCAACATTTTTACATCGGGTGATGCGACGAACAGGGAAATCCGGTCGATAGAGCGTTTCAGATAAGGCACGTGTTCTTCAAAACGCCAACGCAATCCGCCATAAAAATCAAGTTGCCGGTCTTTGGCACGATATTCGTCAGATGCATCTTCACGGGCCAAGGCGTAATAGCCTGTCTTGTCAAACCAGGCGTCCTGAGGCGCAACTGCAGAAGGATATTCGTTCAGATCACGGGCATAAAGATCAATCACATAAGTCAGCATCGCGCTGCGGCGTTCTTCTGTGTGAAAGGCCAATAGTTCCCCGACGCTACGGGTCTCCATGAAGGGGTACATCAGATATTCTGCGTTATAGCAGTAATACATCCATGTGCCCTGTGGTGCGGCAACAGAAATTGAATTCACGGCGGCTTCCAGCGCCCCATCGGCCAGCGTATTCCATGTGATCAGGTGGATGATCTCCATCAGATCTTCGGGCAGTTCAGGGTGAACAGGCGACAGCACCAGAATGCTGGCAAAGCCGATCTTTAGGTGATGGCGGATTGTGCCTTCCACCTCTGTCAGATCCTCAACGAAAATCATCGCTACAGGACCTTTTGCGATCGCGGAATTTCCGGTTTGCAGGAAACTGTCTAAACTGTCGTAAATCATATGGCCTCACTTGCCCGAACTCAGACGTGAAAATCGGATAAAATCAGGTATATTGCAAGCCTCTCTCTGCACATGTAAACAGCGGTGATCAAACGCGGGACCTTTCTGATGTCAGAAAAGAAAAAACTCTTCATTAAAACCTGGGGCTGCCAGATGAATGTCTATGACAGCGAGCGCATGGCCGAAAGCCTTGGGCACGAAGGATATGAGGCAACTGAGAAGGTGGAAGAGGCAGATATGATTCTGTTGAACACCTGTCACATCCGTGAAAAAGCCGCAGAAAAAATTTATTCTGAACTGGGTCGGTTTAAAGGGCTGAAAGCAGAGAATCCCGATTTGAAAATCGGTGTGGCTGGCTGTGTGGCCCAAGCCGAGGGCGAAGAAATCATTCGTCGCCAGCCGATGGTTGATCTTGTGGTTGGTCCGCAGACCTATCACCGCCTGCCAAAAATGATGGAAACCGTGAACAGTGGCAAACGTGCGCTGGATACGGATTTCCCGGAAGAAGACAAATTCGAACACCTAAAACTGCGCCCTAAGGCGAAACGCGCACCGGCTGCGTTTCTGACAGTGCAGGAAGGCTGCGATAAATTCTGCGCCTTCTGTGTGGTGCCCTATACCCGCGGTGCGGAAGTCTCTCGCCCGGTGGAACGCATTATCCGCGAGGCCAACGAACTGGTGGAACGTGGCGTGCGCGAAATCACCTTGCTTGGTCAGAACGTGAACGCCTATCACGGGCAGGGGCCCAAAGGCACGATGGGGTTGGCCGGACTGATTGCTGAACTCGACAAAGTCGACGGGCTGGAACGCATTCGCTATACAACATCCCACCCCAACGACATGGAAGATGCCCTGATCGAAGCGCATGGCACCTTTGCAAAACTGATGCCTTATCTGCATCTGCCGGTGCAATCTGGCAGCGATAAAATCCTGAAACGGATGAACCGCAACCACACCGCCGAAAGCTATTTGCGGGTGATTGAACGGTTCCGCGAAGCGCGCCCTGACATTCTGCTGTCCGGTGACTTTATCGTCGGCTTTCCAGAAGAGACCGATCAGGATTTCCAGGACACAATGGATCTGATCCGCGAAGTGCATTACGGCCAGGCCTATTCTTTCTGCTATTCATCCCGTCCAGGCACCCCTGCTGCGGAACGTGCGTTGGTGGATCCGTTGGTTGCGAAAGAACGTCTGCACCAGATGCAGGCCTTGTTGACGCAACAACAAATGCAAACCCAGGAAAGCATGATCGGACGCACCGTCAGCGTGATGTTTGAAAAGGCTGGTCGGATTGAAGGCCAGATGATTGGTAAATCCGGTTATCTACATGCGGTGCATGCACCTGCGGAAGGTGTTCAGGTGGGTGACATTCGTGATGTGAAGATCGTCGCGACAGAAACCAATTCGCTGACCGGGGAAATTTTGCCATAAACCATGTGGCAATTTCGTGAAGTTTTCGCCAATTTGTCAGCCCCTGCCTTGCGCGGGGGCTTTCAAATTGCAACCATGGGATCAAATGCCGGATTCGTTCCGGTCCCAACAGGATTGAACACAGAACGGAGCCACTTTGGGAACTGAAGACCTGCACATGGAAGCCGATGCGGCTGTTACGCCCGCAGAAACCTCTCTGGAATATCCTGACAACCGCCTGCTGATTGAGCTTTGCGGTGAATTTGACAAAAACCTGACCCAAATCGAAAGCACGCTTGGTGTGCAGATTATCCGCCGTGGCAATCAGCTTGTGCTGCATGGCAAGGATTATGAACGCGCCAAGGCGGTGGATGTTCTGAACGCGTTGTATGAACGGCTTGAGGCTGGTCGCCCCGTGGAAACCGGTGATATCGCCGCTGAAATCCGTATGGGTGGCGACAATGGCGGCCATGAAAATGCGCCGGATCAGATGGAAATGTTCACGGGCGGTCGTGTCGAAATTCGCACCCGCAAGAAAACCGTTGAACCCCGTACTGAAGCGCAGAAAACCTATGTGCGTGCGTTGTTTGAAAATGAACTGGCCTTTGGCATTGGCCCTGCGGGCACCGGCAAAACCTATCTTGCTGTGGCTGCCGGCGTGTCGATGTTTGTGGATGGCTTGGTCGATAAAATCATCCTCTCACGTCCCGCGGTGGAGGCCGGTGAAAAGCTGGGTTATCTGCCTGGTGATATGAAAGACAAAGTCGACCCCTTCATGCAGCCGCTGTATGATGCGTTGGGCGATTTCCTTCCGGGGAAACAGGTTACAAAGCTGATCGAAGAAAAACGCATTGAGATCGCGCCGCTTGCCTTTATGCGCGGGCGTACATTGGCGAATGCCTTTGTGGTGTTGGACGAAGCCCAGAACGCGACCACCATGCAGATGAAAATGTTCCTGACCCGCCTTGGCGAAGGCTCGCGCATGGTGATCACGGGGGACCGTTCACAGGTGGATTTGCCGCGCGGCGTGACCTCTGGTTTGCATGATGCGGAACGTCTGCTGAAACATATCGACAGCATTTCGTTCAATTACTTCACCGCGAAAGATGTGGTGCGCCATCCGTTGGTTGCCAAAATCATCGAAGCCTATGACGAAGCTGATCAAAAGGCATTCATCAAACGCGAAGCGAAAAAGGCTGAAAAATGATCACCGATGTGATTTGCGAAGATCCCCGTTGGGAAGACGCGGGGCTTGAGGCTGTGTCGGAAACCGCAGCGCAGGCCGTGTTTGCGCGTCTGAATCTGACGGGCGACTGGGAGGTGGTTGTCATGGGCTGCGATGACGCGCGTATTGCGGTGTTGAACGCGGATTTCCGTGAGAAGGACAAAGCAACCAATGTGCTGTCTTGGCCCTCTGAAGAGCGCGCATCAGAGGAAGCAGGGGGGCAGCCTCTGGCACCCGTTGGTCCTGATCCTGAACTGGGTGATATCGCGATTTCTTTTGACACTTGCCTGCGTGAAGCGCAGGACGCTGGGAAGAAATTCGCCGATCACGTGACCCACTTAGTTGTTCATGGAATCTTACATCTGTTGGGTTATGATCACATTGACGAAAAAGATGCAGCCCTTATGGAGGGACTCGAGACAGAAATACTTGGCAATCTTGGCATTGCTGACCCATATATAGCTTAGGCGCGCGTTTTGCGTCATTTGAGTGACCCGGAAAGGACCAATGGGCGATACAATTGAAGGATCTTCTGCTGCGGCGCAACGCGCGCAGGAAGACGACGAGCCAGGATCGAGTGGATTTTTCCGCAGGTTCCTTGCACATTTTTCCCCGACAGATGAGTCAGAGCCTGCTGAAGACACGCAGCATGTGATGCAAAAAGATGCAAATCCCGCACAGGGGATGTTGAATCTACGCCGTATGCGCCTTGAAGACGTGGCCATTCCCCGGGTCGAAATCACGGCCGTTGCAGATGACATCAGCCGTGATGAACTGGTCGAGGTGTTTCGCGAAAGCGGGCTGTCACGCTTGCCGGTGTTTGATGGCACGCTGGATCATCCGACAGGCATGGTGCATCTGAAAGATTTTTCGCTGAAATACGGTTTTAACGGCGAAAGCGGCAATGGCGATTTTGACGTGTGCAAACTGATGCGCCCTTTGTTGTTCGCCCCGCCTTCCATGCCTGCGGCGGTTTTGTTGCAGAAAATGCAGTCTGAACGCATTCACATGGCACTGATGATTGACGAATATGGCGGTGTCGATGGGCTTGTGACCATCGAAGATCTGATCGAACAGGTTATTGGCGAGATCGAAGATGAACATGACGCCGTTGAGGGACAGCTTTGGTTTGAAGAAAAGCCAGGATGTTTCGTTGCCGAAGCCCGTACGCCGCTTGAGGACTTTGAAGAAGAAATTGGTCTGAATCTGCGTGACGGTCTGGACGACGATGAAATCGACACACTTGGTGGCTTGGTTTTTGTTCTGCTGGGCCATGTGCCCGGACGCGGTGAAATGATCCGACACCCCGCAGGGCCTGATTTTGAAGTGCTTGATGCGGATCCACGAAAAATCAAACGGATCCGCGTGCATCTTCCGACAAAAACGGGCGGCTGAATTATGAGGCGGCTGAATAGGTCACTGCAAGGCCTGTCTTTGCGCAAAACCATGCTTGTGGCCTTTCTGATCGGCGCTGTTATGGCGCTGGGGCAGGCGCCTTGGGGGCTGTGGCCCCTGACGCTGATCGGGTTTGTGCTTGTTACCATCTTGCTGGAAGCCGCAACATCAACACGCAAAGCATCCTTCACCGGCTGGGCGGTTGGCTGCGGGTATTTTGCCGTGACCCTTAGCTGGATTGTAGAGCCTTTCCTTGTGGATATCGCACGTCACGGATGGATGGCACCTTTTGCGCTGTTTCTGATGGCGGGCGGTCTGGCTCTGTTCTGGGGGGCGGCATTTGGTTTGGCCCGATGGATGGGGCAGGGGCGCTATGCCGGGCTTGCGCTTGTGGTGACTTTGCCTTTTGTCGAATTGGCACGGGCCTATGTGTTTACTGGTTTCCCTTGGGGTATGCCCGCTTATATCTGGGTGGGGCTTGCGCCGATGCAGCTGGCGGCGCTGATCGGATCTCATGGGGTGAATGTTCTGACCTTGTTGATGACCGCTGGTGTCTGGAGTCTGAGCGGCTTTCACCGTCCGGCAGCGATCATGTTCGGTATCGTGTCATGGGGGCTTTCGCCGCTTTTTGTGTTGTTTACCGCACTGCACCCACCTGTTTCAGACGCAGAACAGCCGCTTTTACGTCTGCTACAACCCAATGCTCCACAGCATCTGAAATGGGATCCCGACTGGATCCCGGTGTTTTTTGACCGCAATCTTGAGTTCACCGCAGATCCGGGTGACCACGGTCGTCCGGACTTGATCATTTGGCCGGAAACATCGGTGCCCGCCCGTTTAAGTGCGGATGACTATGCGATCACCTTGATCCGCGATGCGGCCAATGGTGTCCCCGTGGTCTTTGGTATTGGTCATGGGCGTGGCGATGGCTATTTCAATTCCATGGCGGTGATGGATGATGCGGGGGCTTTGACCCAAACCTATGACAAGATGCATCTGGTGCCCTTTGGTGAATATGTGCCCTTTAGCGATCTGATGGCGCGCTTTGGGATTTATGGGTTGGCGGCAACACAGGGCTATGGGTTTACCCCCGGGGATGGGGCGCAACTGCTTGATCTAGGTCCCTTGGGGAAAGCGATGCCTTTGATCTGTTACGAAGCCGTTTTCCCACAGGATCTGAACGCTGCCCCCGACGGCGCCGACTGGATTTTACAGATCACCAATGATGCGTGGTTTGGAACGATTTCAGGGCCTTGGCAACATTTGGCACAGGCCCGTTTTCGCGCTGTTGAACAGGGAAAGCCACTTGTGCGTGTGGCCAATACTGGTGTGACGGCGTTGATCGGTGCCAGAGGGGACATACGCGCGCAATTGCCGTTTGGGACCGAAGGATACCTTGATGTCCGACTGCCACCTGCAGGTGGTGAAACGCTGTATCGCAGGACCGGAGATTGGCCCGTGTTCCTTATTCTGTTGTTTTTCTGCGGCGTATTAACCCTTTCGAGAGATCGCTCTGGTAATCGCTGTTGACGTAGAATTCTTACACATATAGGGGCAACCTATCGATCATCACAACGGCTTCCTGAAGTGATGGTTCATTTTGTACTGGAGCACTTCAAATGACTCGTGAAAACTATACGTTCACTTCGGAATCCGTTTCCGAAGGGCATCCTGATAAAGTCTGTGATCAGATTTCTGATGCCATCCTTGATGCCTTTCTGACCGAAGAACCCGAAGCGCGGGTCGCTTGTGAAACCTTTGCCACAACCAATCGTGTTGTCATTGGCGGCGAAGTTGGTCTGTCTGATCAGGCGAAACTTAAAGAATATCTCGAAAAAACCGATGGTATCGTGCGTGATTGCATCAAAGGCATCGGTTATGAGCAGGATAAATTCCACTGGAAGACCGTTGAGGTCACTAACCTGCTGCACGAACAATCTGCACATATTGCCCAAGGTGTGGATGCCAGCGCGGACAAAGACGAAGGCGCGGGTGATCAGGGCATTATGTTTGGCTATGCGGTGAATGAAACCGAAGCCCTTATGCCGGCCCCGATCCAGTATTCCCACGCGATCCTGCGCCGCCTTGCCGAAGTACGCAAAAATGGCACTGAGCCTGCTTTGGGTCCGGATGCGAAAAGTCAGCTGTCTGTGGTTTATGAAGGTGGCAAACCTGTTGGTGTGTCATCCATCGTTCTATCGACACAACACCTAGACGAAGCCCTGACATCTGATGATGTACGCGCATTGGTCGAACCGTATATCCGTGAAACTCTGCCCGAAGGCTGGGTGACAGCGGCGACTGAATGGCACGTAAACCCAACTGGGAAATTTGTCATTGGCGGCCCTGATGGGGATGCTGGTTTGACCGGTCGTAAGATCATCGTGGATACCTACGGCGGTGCAGCCCCACATGGTGGCGGCGCATTCTCGGGTAAAGATCCGACAAAAGTTGACCGTTCTGCGGCCTATGCGGCGCGCTATTTGGCGAAAAACATCGTTGCAGCAGGCATGGCAGAACGTTGCACATTGCAGCTGTCTTATGCGATTGGTGTGGCGAAACCTTTGTCAATCTATGCGGACACACATGGCACGGGCCAGGTGCATGAAAGCGAGATCGAAAAAGCGGTTGCAGCCTGCATGGATCTGACACCACAGGGCATCCGGACCCATCTTGGTCTGAACAAACCTGTGTATCAGCGCACGGCTGCGTATGGTCACTTTGGGCGCACTCCTACAGATGACGGCGGCTTCTCTTGGGAACGCACCGATCTGGCTGAGGCACTTAAGAAAGCGGTCTAAGACAAACCACAGGGTGCATTGCACTTTGAAGGCTGAAAGTTTAGGGAAGGCGGGCAATTTGCCTGCCTTTCTTTTTGCCTGACCACCGGAGCGAACCATGTCTGATCAGAACACCCCTGAGGGAAAACACCAGTCCGGCGCGCCCTGGCGTAATTTCTATGGTCGTTTGAAAGGCAAGGGCCTTCGCAAAAGCCAGGAAGCTTATCTGGATGAAGATCTTGCGAAACTGTCACCCGGTAAGGTCAGCTGGGAAGACAATCCGGATCGCACACATCTGGATCTGAAGGCCCTGTTTGGTGACAAACCTGTCTGGTTGGAGGTTGGCTTTGGCGGCGGTGAACACATGGTGCATCAGGCCGCGACCTATCCGGATGTTGGCATCATTGGTTGTGAACCCTACATCAATGGTGTGGCGATGCTGTTGGGGAAAATCCGCAAGGCGGGTGTTGAAAATGTTGCGATCCATCCCGGTGATGCGCGTGACATGTTTGATGTGTTGCCTGAGGCATCCGTCGACAAAGCCTTTCTGCTGTACCCGGATCCATGGCCAAAAAAACGCCATCACCGCAGGCGATTTGTGACGCAGGAACACCTGGTACCCCTGGCCAAAACCCTGAAACCCGGCGCGATTTTTCGGGTGGCAACGGATATTGAAGATTACGTGCGCCAAACCATGGAAGAAGTTCCAAAGGCTGGGTTTGAATGGTTGGCAGAAGGGCCTGACGACTGGCGCAATTCCTGGGATGACTGGATTTCCACGCGTTATGAGCAAAAAGCCCTGCGCGAAGGCCGCACTCCTCATTATATGACCTTCCGCCGTACATAACGGGACCTGCATATTTTTATCGATGCGTGCTTATCATGATAAGTGGTATCTAACGATCGGGGAAAGAAAAGTTTGATGATTGTATTGAGGGATAAGGTCTCTGATATATGTTGTCATCAGTACTTTGACTATTTGGTCGCTGTTATCAGGCCGACTGAAACTTTTTGGTGTGACGCGTAAATAATCGTCACTGAGAAGGATGATAGTTGTGGGACTGTTCTAAAGAAAAAACCACTCGCTTCGCGCATTGATATTACACCGCCAGAAGCAAACGCTGATCGGCATGGACTTGCAATCGTTTTGATTGTCAAAGATGAAGCAGACTATTTACAGGATTGGTTAATATTTCATGCCGCCGCTGGGGTGCGGCACATATTTATTTATGACAACGGATCAACCGATAAAACTGGAGAGATCGCTCGGGACTTTCAGGGGTGCGATATTACGGTAACTCCTTGGGCCTATAATACATCGGTCGCCAAGCCAGGAATCGCCCTTCAACAGCAAGTCATGTGTTACTGCCATGCAATTTTGAATTATGGGGCGAAGTTTCGTTGGATGTCATTTATTGATACGGATGAATATCTTGTGCCCCAAAAGGGTGGATCCATCCCAGACACTTTGAATGACCTAGAGGCTTTTACCAATATTTCTCTGCCATGGGTTATGTTTGGTCACAATGGACATCTTAGGTCCCCCAAAGAGCCAGTACCCTTTGCTTATACGGCCCGTGCGAGACATCTCTCTGGATCACTTCTGAACTTTAAGTGTATTGTGGACCCCTGCGATGTGACGCAGGTGAGCGTTCACAAGTTTCTGACTCGTACGATGGGTCAAGGCCATGCAAATACACTTGGTCGGGTTGTGCAGGGGGTGGCGTGTTAGATTTCCGGAAATCCAGTATGTAAATTGACACATGGCGTGCTGTGATGGGGCTCACGCTCTTTGATGATGTATGGTTTGGATGTGCATATCTGTGTCGTTGGCGTAACATGCTATTGCAAATTAAAATCGGGTCTTCATTTTTTAGGCGCTCGATTGTAACTAAGGCTTAACTTACCAGCTAACTAAAAGGGAGAATACAATGACAACATCCAAATTCGCCCTTTGTGAGGTTCGCAAAGTTTAAGGCTACGACAGCCGGCAACTTTGTATAGGCGCGCTGGTGACAGCGCCCGAAAAAATCAAAATACTGGAATATACCATGGGCAATTTTGCCTCGGGTCGTGTGCTGTCTGCTGAAAAGGGCAGGGCTGCGATCCATCTGTATTACAATGAAAATGCCTGGATTGAAGGGCGTGCCGAAGATCAGTTGCGTGATGTTGCGCGACTGGATGGGGTGCGGGCGGTTGCGGCCTTCCCTGATTTGCACCCCGGAAAATATGGTCCTGTGGGCTGTGCGGTGCTGTCAGACAAACTGCATCCACAGCTCGTGGGCAGCGACATCGGCTGCGGTATGACGATGTTTGCGTTGGATCTGCCTCTGCGTAAATTGAAGTTGGAAAAGGCTGCGCAGCGTTTGCGCGGGCTGGCGTTCTCACCTGCGGAAGATGTGACCGGGCGTCTAGAGGCGGTTAACTTACCTGGTGATTTGTTCGCGAATTCTCTGGGCAGCATTGGTGGTGGCAATCATTTTTGCGAAGTGCAGCGCATTACTCACAGCGATGTGGATGGCTTGCACAAAGATCAATTGTGCCTGCTGGTGCATTCAGGATCACGTGGTCTTGGGCATGCGCTGTTACACAAGGTGCTGGCTGATGGGCTTGTGGCGTTTGACCCCGCTTCAGAACAGGGCCGGGACTGGCTGGCACATCATGATCAGGCGGTGACATGGGCGGCTTTGAATCGCCGGATCATTGCGGAACGTGCGGCAAAGGCGCTGCGCTGTGATCTGCGGCTGATCAGTGATTGCCCGCATAATCTGGTCACACAGGATTGTGGTGGGTGGTTGCACCGTAAGGGGGCCGCACGTCTGCAAAACCTTGTACCACTTGCGGGCACGCGGGCCAGTGCGGGCTATGTGCTGCGTCCGGCTGCTCCGGATGTGAATGCCCTGAATTCCTGCGCGCATGGCGCGGGGCGCAAATATGATCGTGCGTCCATGCATGGGCGTGTGGCGCGTCAGAAATCTGTGCTGGAGGCCATGCGCCAGCCGACGCCGTCTGCGCGGGTGATTTGTGATGACAAATCCATGCTGATCGAAGAGGCGCCTCAGGCCTATAAATCTGCCGGCCAGGTCGCACAGGATCTGACGGATTTTAATGTCACGCATGTGGTGGCCAAAGTCATGCCGGTGCTGACATTTAAAAATGCGGATCTGAAAGGAGACCGGTCATGAGTGAGCAAATGACATTGCTGGTGACAAGCGGCAATGGGCCGGAAGAATGCTGTCAGGCCGTTGCCCATATTTTGCAGCGCATGCAGGCCGAAGCTGATGAAATGGGGGCGGATCTTGATATCAGTGGCACGCCGTCGGATCACGGTATGAAATCTGCCGTGGTTGTGGTGCATGGCCCGCTTGCAGATCGGTTCGCGTTGGCCTGGTGTGGCTCGATCCGCTGGATTTGCAAAAGTGATCTGCGCAAGGGCTATAAACGCCAGAACTGGTTCGCGGGGGTGATACGCCTTCCGGACTTGTCTGCAAAGGTGCAGGGCACGGAAGGCATTCGGTTTGAGACCTTTCGTGCTGGTGGGCCTGGGGGGCAGCATCAGAACACGACAGACAGTGCTGTGCGGGCAACCTGTCAGCAAAGCGGTTTGTCGGTGGTGGTGCGCGATGGGCGTTCCCAACATCGCAACAAGGCGTTGGCAATTGAACGGCTTGCAACACTGAAAGCCCTGCAGGCAGATCAACGACAGGCGATACATGCAAAAGATGCCAATCTGCTGCATCACCAGTTGGAACGTGGCAATGCCCATCGCATTTTCCGTGGGAAACGCTTTGTCGAGGCCTGATTAAATGCGAAACAGGGGGGCGTGGATCACGTGATGGATTTACGCCCCTTTGTGCTTGCGCTATCAGTTCGTAACACTGACTGAAGGAAGCGCAAATGTCCGGCCATGGCACCCCGATCCCAATGACCTCTCATAAATGCGGCCCGCTGCAAGGCGAAGCTGCTGTTCCAGGGGATAAATCCATTTCGCACCGTGCGCTGATTTTTGGCGCATTGGCGGTCGGTGAGACCAAAGTCACAGGGCTGCTGGAAGGCGAAGATGTTCTGGACACGGCCAAAGCCATGCGCGCCTTTGGGGCGACTGTGACACAACACGGGCCAGGTGAATGGTCTGTAAATGGTGTGGGCGTGGGCGGTTTTTCCGAACCTGATAATGTAATTGACTGCGGCAATTCCGGTACCGGCGTGCGTCTGATCATGGGGGTCATGGCGACCCAGGGGATCAATGCGACATTCACCGGGGATGCCAGCCTGAACAAACGGCCGATGGGCCGGGTGACCGATCCTGTGGCGTTGTTTGGCGCGCAATCTTATGGTCGTTCCGGTGGTCGTCTGCCGATGACAATTGTTGGCGCGACGGAACCTGTGCCGGTGGAATACACCGTGCCGATGCCCTCCGCGCAGGTGAAATCTGCGGTGCTTTTGGCGGGGCTGAATGCACCGGGCCAGACTGTGGTGATCGAGAAAGAAGCAACGCGGGATCATACTGAACGTATGCTAGAAGGCTTTGGTGCCGAGATCACAGTTGAAGATACGGATGCGGGGCGTCGCATTACGTTGACCGGCCAGCCTGAACTGAAACCTCAGGTGATTTCTGTGCCCCGTGATCCAAGTTCGGCGGCCTTTCCAACCTGTGCGGCAACCATCGTGCCAGGATCCGAAGTCTTCGTGCCTGGCGTGTCCCAAAACCTGACCCGCAACGGGATCTACACGACGCTGACGGAAATGGGCGCGGATATCACCTTTGAAAATGAACGTCTTGAAGGCGGTGAACCGGTTGCTGACCTGCGTGTGCGCTACGCAGAAACCCATGGCATTGAAGTGCCACCTGCGCGGGCCGCTTCTATGATTGATGAATATCCTGTGCTGTCCGTTGTGGCGGCGCTGTCCTCGGGCAAAACCGTGATGCGCGGCGTGAAAGAGCTGCGCGTGAAGGAATGTGATCGCATTGATGCTATGGCACGGGGACTGCGGGCCTGTGGCGTCACGGTTGAGGAAGATGATGACACGATGATCGTACACGGTATGGGGCCGGGCGGTGTGCCGGGCGGTGCGACCTGCGAAAGCTTCCTTGATCACCGGATTGCTATGTCATTTATGGTATTGGGCATGGCGGCGCAAAACCCTGTGTCTGTGGATGATGGCACACCAATCGCCACATCCTTTCCAGTGTTCGAAGACCTGATGAAAGATCTTGGCGCACAGATTAAGCGCAACAACGGGTGATTATTCGGCCGAGGGCCGGGCAACCGGACCCTCGCAGGATTTCCCGAACAATACCAGGGACGGCCCATATGGGCCGTTTAAGCCACCATAAAACAGCTGATGGCAGCGATGCTCCAGATTGAAAGCGTGCCCCAGTATCCCCAAGGGTTTTCAGCCCGTACGATGGGTTCCCACAGATATGTGTATCCCATCAGAAGATCGTAAAGCACCCATAGTGTCAGGGCGATGCCCGCATAAAACCAGATTGTCATAGCAATTCCTTTCTGATGTCCGATATGGCGCTGGGGGAAGGGGTTGCAAAGGGCGCGGGCGCAGATTCGCAAGATTGATATCTTGCTGCGCAAGATTTGTCGGTTGTCCCGTATTTGTGGTGATTTTTCTGCCGTGTTAACCTTCGATGAAAGGTTTTTTGCCAAACTACCGGCAGGAGGAACCAATGCGTTTTACCATGCTGTTTTTCAGCTTGTTTTCTGTGACTGCGTTGATTTACGGCGCGATGGCTTTGTGGACCCTGCCTGCGATTACTGCGGCGGCGGATGGGATGACGCCGTTTGATCTGCGGTTGTTTGGATATTCTTATACTGAAGCGCATGCATTTTTATCAGCCTTGAGCCCAGAGGGACGTGATATTTACCTTGGCCCACAGCAGTTTTTGGATCGTATTTTTCCTGGGGCGATGGCCCTGACATTATGCCTGATTTTTAACAGGTTGCAGGCGGGACCTGGGGCATTTTTTGGTGCAGGGCTTGCTTTGATGGGGGCGATCGCGGACTATTTTGAGAATATGGCAATCGCACGCTTACTGATAGCGCCCCTGCCGCCATCTGGCGTGTTGGTGGATCAGGCCAACCAGTGGACCGTGATCAAAACAGTATCGTCAGGGTCGGCACTGGTATTGTTATGTGGTCTTGCGGGGGTGGCTTATTTGAAACACTTGGCACAACGAAAAATCAACCTGACGGATGAATTGGCGGATGTTGTTGAGTAGGGCCCAGAACTAGGGGTGAAACAAGGCCGGAAGACGTGCGTTGAATTGTCAGGCGGCTGCTTTCTTCTTAGTATGTTTGACAGTCTGACTGCCTGAGGATACCTCCTGAGTATGGAGGCGCGAATGACACTTACAGTTGCAGTTGATGGTCCGGCAGCATCGGGCAAAGGAACAATTTCCAAAGCGCTTGCCGCGCATTTTTCTTTTGCGCATTTGGATACAGGGCTTTTGTATCGTGCCGTTGGCGCGCAGTTGTTGCAGGGGGCGGACCCGCTGGAGGCAGCAAAAGCTTTGCGGGCAGAAGACATCGATGCAGATGCGTTGCGCAATTCAGCAGTGGCCCAGGCCGCATCCAAAGTGGCAGCAATTCCGGAAGTACGGCAAGCCCTGCTTGATTTTCAACGTGCCTTTGCCCGTCGGGCCGGGGGCGCAGTTCTGGATGGACGCGACATTGGTACAGTGATCTGCCCTGAGGCTGAGGTGAAATTGTATATCACGGCTTCAGATGAGGTGCGTGCGGAACGACGATATCTGGAATTGTCTGCCAAGGGCCAGGATGTAACCCCTGAAGGGGTGTTGGATGATCTGAAAGCACGGGACAAGCGTGATCGGGAACGTGCGACTGCCCCTTTGAAGGCTGCGAATGATGCCTTGCTTTTGGATACGTCTGAGTTGTCGATTGAAGATGCGGTCGCGCAATGTGTGGCAGCGGTGAACGCCGCCCGGAACGCGGGCTGAATGTTTCAACGCATGCTTTTGATCCGCGCGGCGGGGGCCGGCGGTTTCTGAATTTCTGTTTAGGTAAGCACGTCATCACGGGTTGGTCAGAGTCATCAGAGTGTGTGACCAGAAAAGATGGCGGCGCCGCCCTTGCGGATAGGGTCTGAGTGCCAGGGATCGTTACATCCTGACAGGTAAGCTATGATCCGCCCTTTCTGCTTTCGCCAGAGCCTCTCATCCGACATTGGGTCCGGGGGATCCCGGTGTTGCACAACGGAGAACTTATCGCGCAGGATGGTTAAGAACTGTCAGATGGTGCGCGCGTTGCTTTGTTCAGTGTATGGGACATGACGATATAGGGGCGGCCTTTTCGTTCAAAGATTTCGCCTTTTTCCTGAAATCCGGATTTGGCATAGAACCCGCGGGCGGACAGCCGTGCATCACACCACAAGCATGTTGCGCCGGCGTTTTGCGCCTGTATCCGAAGGTGATCTAGCATTCGGCGACCAAACCCTTTGCTTTGCATGTGGGGCAGGGTGGCGAATTTACGCAGCTGAATGCCGGAATGGTCATCTGGAAACAACGACGCGACGGAGACGAGGGTGTTGTCGTGAAACAGTCCAAAATGTTGGGCCGTGTCATCTCCGGGTACCATCGCATGTGAAGGTGGATGCCCCTGCCAGAGAACGGTCTGGCGCAGAGGCAGGGCCAAATCGATGCTGATTGTGCGAATCATTTTGTGACCTTCCGGGCTATGACGTGATTAGCCCGTTGTTGGTCCTGAATGGCAAGAGGAAGGCCTTGTTTCGTGGGCGATGGAGGCTTGTGTTTGCCAGAAATTAAGGCTATAGAGCGCGGGTCAATAAGGCGTTTAAGCCATAAAAACAAAAATGACGGGCAGGGTCGGCGCATACCGGCCCTCTTTGTTTGTGTTTGGTCTGTTTGTTTCAGGCTGCCTGTTGACCAACTGAAACCAAGACCGGCGGAGACAACCGCACGGCCAGAAAAACGATTGAAAAGGACTCTGAGACCACATGGCTCAAAACATCTCAATGGAAGAATTCGAAGCACTCCTGCAGGAAAGCTTCGAAATTGACACACCTGAAGAAGGTTCTGTTGTCAAAGGCAAGGTTATCGCAATCGAAGCGGGCCAGGCCATCATCGACGTAGGCTACAAAATGGAAGGCCGCGTTGACCTTAAAGAATTCGCAAACCCAGGTGAAGAAGCTGAAATCGCTGTTGGCGACACTGTAGAAGTATTCCTGCGCGCAGCTGAAAACGCCCGTGGCGAAGCTGTTATTTCCCGTGAAATGGCGCGTCGTGAAGAAGCATGGGATCGCCTCGAGAAAGCATATGCTGACGAAGAGCGCGTTGACGGTGCTATCTTTGGTCGCGTTAAAGGCGGCTTCACTGTTGACCTCGGCGGCGCTGTTGCGTTCCTGCCAGGTTCCCAAGTTGACGTACGTCCAGTGCGTGACGCGGGCCCATTGATGGGTCTGAAGCAGCCGTTCCAAATTCTGAAAATGGACCGTCGTCGTGGCAACATCGTTGTTTCTCGTCGTGCTATCCTTGAAGAATCACGTGCGGAACAGCGCGCTGAAGTTATCGGCAACCTTACTGAAGGTCAGGCTGTTGACGGTGTTGTTAAGAACATCACTGAATACGGTGCATTCGTTGACCTCGGTGGCGTTGACGGCTTGCTGCACGTTACCGACATGGCTTGGCGTCGTGTGAACCACCCATCCGAGATCCTCACAATCGGTGAGACCATCAAGGTTCAGGTGATCAAGATCAACAAAGAGACCCACCGTATCTCCCTCGGCATGAAACAGCTGCAGGACGATCCATGGGATGCTGTTGCTGCGAAATACCCACTGGATTCTGTCCACAAGGGTCGCGTCACCAACATCACTGATTACGGTGCATTTGTTGAACTCGAAGCTGGTGTTGAAGGCCTCGTACATGTTTCTGAAATGTCCTGGACTAAGAAGAACGTACACCCAGGCAAAATCGTGTCTACGTCTCAAGAAGTCGAAGTCATGGTTCTGGAAATCGATGGTTCCAAGCGTCGCGTATCCCTTGGTCTGAAACAGACCATGCGCAACCCATGGGAAGTGTTCGCTGAGAACAACCCAGTTGGCACCGAAGTTGAAGGTGAAGTGAAGAACATCACTGAATTCGGTCTGTTCATCGGTCTCGACAACGAAATCGACGGCATGGTTCACCTGTCAGATCTGACATGGGAAGGCCGTGGCGAAGACGTGATCGGCGATTACCACAAAGGCGAAATGGTTCAGGCCGTTGTCACCGAAGTGGACATCGAGAAAGAGCGCATCTCTCTCTCCGTGAAAGCACTGGGCGGCGATCCGTTCGCTGAAGTTGCTGACGGCGTGAAGCGCGGTTCTATCATCACAGTTGAAGTGACTGCGATCGAAGAAGGTGGCGTTGAAGTTGACTATGAAGGCATGAAATCCTTCATCCGTCGTTCTGACCTGTCCCGTGACCGTGCCGAGCAACGCCCAGAGCGTTTCCAGGTTGGTGACAAACTGGACGTTCGTGTGACCAACGTAGACGCGAAAACACGTCGTCTGGGTCTGTCCATCAAAGCACGTGAGATCGCGGAAGAGAAAGAAGCAGTAGAACAGTATGGTTCTTCTGACTCTGGCGCATCTTTGGGTGATATCCTGGGCGCAGCTCTGAAGTCTGACGACTGATCACGCAACGGAAACAATAGAAACGGCCCTGTCATTCGACGGGGCCGTTTTGTTTTGCGATTCGCATGATCAAAAGAAATATTAAGACACCACAGCTTCAGAAATCCTGAAAAAGATGAATTTTTTGACGTAAATGTCACTTTTTTCATCAATCAAAGGTATGAACTGCAGAGTTTAGCAAGGTTTATCGTTGCGATTTTCAGTTTCAGGCGCGAATATGTGAGTGTCACGAGACGACTTCCAAAAGAGAGCGCATAAACAGGCGCCACATCCAGCCAGGGGAATAATAGGAATGATCCGTTCGGAGCTAGTTCAGGCGATTGCCGATGAAAATCCACACCTTTATCAACGCGATGTTGAACGCATCGTAAACACTGTTTTTGAAGAAATCACCAATGCAATGTCCCGTGGCGACCGGGTCGAGTTGCGTGGTTTTGGAGCATTCTCAGTGAAGAAACGCGAAGCCCGAATTGGGCGCAACCCACGTACGGGTGAATCTGTGGAAGTCGCGGCCAAATATGTGCCCTTCTTTAAAACAGGTAAGCTGCTACGAGACCGGTTGAACGGCAAGGCCGGCTGATCAGAAAGTAAATTATGCGGTATATTAAGTATGTGTTCCTCGCCGTTCTGGCCGTGTTGCTGATCACAGTAGCACTGGCAAATCGTGCTTTGGTTTCACTTCACCTTTTGCCACAGGAACTGTCTGAAGTTCTTGGCCTGTCAACAGAACCTCTGCAATTGCCTTTGTTTGTAATTGTGGTTGGCGGTATCGTTGCCGGGCTTGTGATCGGCTTTATTTGGGAATGGCTGCGGGAAATGAAATTCCGTGGTACGGCCAGCAAAGCTGCCAAACTGCAAAAGGAAGTGGATCAACTGCGGGCAGCGACACCGGCAGAAAAAGGGGGCCAGGCAGATGATGTGCTGGCACTTCTGGAAAGCAAAGCTTAAGTTGCTGCCAAAAGGCAGGACACCCCATGACCATCAGCGTTAAAATTTGCGGTCTCAAAACCGTAGAAGATGCGGCCACAGTTGCCGCTGCCGGGGCCCGTTATGCGGGCCTCGTCTTTTTTGCGAAGTCACCCCGACATCTTGAGATTGAACAAGCGCGTGTTCTGGCCCTTGCCATCCCGGAAGGGGTGGCGAAAGTTGCGCTAACTGTGAATGCAGATGATGCCACGTTAGATGCGATTGTCGCGGATGTTCCGTTGGATATGATACAACTTCATGGTGGGGAAAGCCCGGAACGGGTGCAAGAAATCCGCGCGCGATATGGCTTGCCGGTGATGAAAGCCATCGGGATTGCAGATGCGGATGATCTGATCCAGATCAGCACCTATACACGTGTTGCGGATCAGTTGCTGATTGATGCCAAACCCCCGAAGAATGCGGACCTGCCTGGGGGCAACGGTCTTGCTTTTGATTGGCGGTTGTTGGCCGGACGTCGCTGGGCCACGCCGTGGATGCTGGCCGGGGGACTGACCCCGGATAATGTCGCCGAGGCCATTCATCTGACGGGGGCGACACAGGTTGACGTTTCCTCTGGTGTTGAGAGCGCGCCCGGCGTAAAGAATGCAGTTAAGATAGCGGATTTCGTCACTGCGGCGACAAATCCCGTGCCACGTTTCTGAGGGGAATAACTATGGATGATCTGTTCAACAGCTTTATGAACGGACCGGATGAAAACGGTCGCTTTGGCGATTTTGGTGGGCGGTTTGTGTCAGAAACCCTGATGCCGCTGATCCTGGATCTGCAGGACGAATACGAAAAAGCCAAGGTTGACCCGGAATTCCATGCGGAAATGGATGACCTGTGGAAGCATTACGTCGGCCGTCCAAGCCCGCTGTATTTTGCCGAAGGGCTGACGAAGCATCTGGGCGGGGCAAAGATTTACCTGAAACGTGACGAGCTGAACCACACCGGCGCGCATAAGATCAACAATGTGCTGGGGCAGATCTTGCTGGCACGTCGCATGGGCAAGACCCGGATCATCGCGGAAACCGGTGCTGGGCAACACGGTGTTGCAACCGCGACCGTCTGTGCGCGTTTTGGTCTGGAATGCATCGTTTACATGGGCGCCCATGACGTTGAACGTCAGGCACCCAACGTCTTCCGCATGAAACTGCTGGGTGCAAAAGTTGTACCCGTGACGTCTGGTCGTGGCACGCTGAAAGATGCGATGAACGATGCATTGCGTGATTGGGTGACCAATGTGCGCGACACGTTCTACTGCATCGGCACCGTGGCTGGCCCGCACCCATACCCTGCGATGGTGCGTGATTTCCAAGCGATCATTGGTAAAGAAGTGCGCGAACAGCTGCCCGAACATGAAGGCGAAGGCCGTTTGCCTGATACGATCATTGCGGCAATTGGCGGCGGGTCCAATGCGATGGGCTTGTTCTTCCCGTTCCTGGATGATGATAGCGTGAACATCGTTGGTGTTGAGGCCGGCGGTAAAGGCGTGAATGAAAAGATGGAACACTGTGCGTCCCTGACAGGTGGCCGTCCTGGTGTTTTGCATGGCAACCGGACATACCTGTTGCAAGATGACGACGGGCAGATCCTTGAAGGCTTCTCGATCTCAGCGGGTCTGGATTATCCTGGGATCGGGCCAGAACATTCTTGGCTGCATGACATTGGGCGCGCGCAATATGTATCCATCACAGATACCGAAGCGCTGGAAGCTTTCCAGTTCTGCTGTACCCAGGAAGGTATCATTCCCGCGCTCGAACCCTCCCATGCCCTTGCGCATGTGATGAAAATGGCGCCGACCCTGCCAAAAGACCACATCATTGTCATGAACATGTGTGGCCGTGGCGATAAGGATATCTTCACCGTGGCGAAGGCGCTTGGCGTGGACATGAACGAAAGCGACTAAGAACAGCGACAGCTTTATCTTGTCATCGAGGGCACCCGGTTCGGGTGCCTTTTTCTTTGGTTCAACTTATGGGTGTCGGGCGGTTTTCCGCTTGACCTTCCTGTTACTGGAAGGCCTATATGCCCAACAAACCCCAGATCCAAAGGTGCAGGATGAGTGATTTTAGCGAAGCAAAACACGAGACACCCTCCATTGCCATTTTGGACGTGTCTGGTCTGTCCTGCGCCAGCTGCGCGGGGCGTGTTCAGCGCGCAATGGATGGATCTGACCTGATTGCATCCGGCCGCGTCAGCCTGGCCACGCACACTGCGGTGGTCAATTTGGCTGTGGGGGCGAATGCTGATGCTGTCGCTGATCTGATCACCCGGGCGGGTTATCCCGCAACGCTGCGCCGGGATGGTTCTGAGAAGGCGCAAATGCCCGATGAAGCCGCGCCGTTGCGTGCGCGATTTATCCTTGCCGCCATCCTGACCCTGCCGGTGTTCGTGTTAGAAATGGGTGGCCATATCTTTCCGCAATTCCACCATTTCCTGGGGGGAACCCTTGGCCATGACACCAGTCGTATCATTCAGTTTTTTCTGACACTTGCTGTTCTGGCTGGGCCGGGTCGTGATTTCTTTCGCAAGGGATTTCCTGCCCTGCTGCGGGGCATGCCCGAGATGAATTCACTGGTGGCGCTTGGGACATCCGCGGCGTTTTTGTATTCCTCCGTGTCTACTTTTGTCCCGAACTGGCTGCCCACGGGCACCGCAAATGTCTATTTTGAATCTGCTGCGGTGATTGTTGTTCTGATCCTTTTGGGGCGTTGGCTTGAGGCGCGTGCAAAAGGGCAGGCGGGCGAAGCAATTGGACGCTTGATCCGTTTGCAACCTCAGACCGCGCGTGTGGAAACAGACGGTCAGGTAACGGAGGTTCCGGTCAATGCAATCCTTCCTGATGATTTGATCCATATGCGACCGGGTGAACGGTTTGCTGTGGACGGGATTGTTACACAGGGCAGTGGGTTTGCAGATGAAAGCATGCTGACAGGCGAAGCCCTGCCAGTGGAAAAAACCGAAGGTGACACGGTAAGCGCCGGCACGTTAAACGGGACATCCGCCCTGGTGATGCAGGCGACCCGGGTCGGGCGTGACACAGCGTTGGCACGTATCATCACCCTTGTGGAAGAAGCCCAAGGCACGAAATTGCCAATTGAAAATCTGGTTGATCGGATCACAAGGATTTTCGTTCCTGTGGTGCTGGGCCTTGCATTCCTTGCAGGGTTGGCATGGCTGTTTTTCGGGCCAGATCCGGCATTGTCCCATGCGTTGGTTGTCTCTGTATCGGTTCTGATTATTGCTTGTCCCTGTGCGATGGGATTGGCGGTGCCTGTATCGATCATGGTGGCCAGTGGCCGGGGGGCGGAACTTGGGATTTTGCTGCGTGAAGGGGATGCACTTCAGCGTCTAGAGAACGTACAGACGGTTTGTTTTGACAAGACTGGAACCCTGACAATGGGGCGTCCAGAACTGGCCGGTCTGTCGATTGCTGCGGGGTTTGAACGGGATGCGGTGTTGCGTTTGATGGCCGGGGCCGAAAGCAGTTCGGAACATCCGTTGGCGGGTGCGGTTCTGCGGGCTGCAGAAGAACGTGGGATCGAGGCTGGCCTTATGCTTGATATGCAGGCGTTGCCTGGGGCCGGGGTTCGCGCCCTTGTCGACGGGCGGCGGGTGTTGATTGGGAACGAAGCCCTGATGACATCTGAAGACGTTGACCTGTCAGCTCTGTATGCATCTGCGCGGGGCTTCACATCCGAAGCGCAATCCGTGTTGTATGTCGCGGTGGATAGCAAAGCGGCAGCGGTTGGGGCGATCGCAGATCAGCTTCGCCCGGAAAGTTATGATGCGGTTCAGACATTGAAAAAAGCGGGGTTACGGGTTGCGATGATCACCGGAGATGCCCGTCCGGCGGCCGAGGCGATCGCACGGCTTCTTGGGATTGAAGATGTTCATGCGCAAACCCTGCCAGGCGATAAGGCCGATGTGGTGAAAGCACTGCAGGAAAACGGACCCGTTGCTTTTGTTGGTGATGGGATTAACGACGCGCCTGCGCTGACACAGGCGGACGTCGGCATTGCAATGGGGGAAGGCAGCGATATTGCGACCGAAGCGGGGGATGTTGTTCTGACAGGAGGGCCAGCCGCAGTTGTTCTGGCACGGGATCTGTCACGTGCCACGATGCGCAATATTCGTCAGAACCTGATTTGGGCCTTTGGCTATAATATCCTGCTGATCCCGATTGCTATGGGCGCGATTTATCCGTTTACGGGACAGCTATTGTCGCCGGCACTTGGGGCGGGGGCAATGGCAATGTCCAGTGTTCTGGTAGTCAGCAATGCGTTGCGTCTGCGGCGCGTTGGTCCAAATACAAAATCACCTACGTCTGTGGAAATTGTCATGGCTGATACAAAGCCCACCAAAGGCGCGGCATGTTGTGCTGGCAAGGCTACGTCATGAATATCAAAGATGCATCTGACCATACGGATCTGCCGGTGAAAACCATTCGCTATTATGAGGAAATCGATTTGATCCGCCCGGCACGTGCCGCCAATGGATACCGGTTTTTTGGTGAACGGGATCTGCACAACCTAACATTTCTGGCCCGGGCACGTAGGCTTGGGTTTTCAATCGAAGACTGTCGCATTCTGTTGGGCCTGTATCAAGATGACACGCGCACCAGTGCAGAGGTGAAATCAATCACCCGTAAGCATCTGTCTGCAATTGATAACAAGATCAATGATTTGCAGGCCATGCGGGAAACTTTGTCCCATCTGGTGGATGCTTGTGCCGGTGATGACCGTCCTGATTGCCCGATTCTGACGGGTATCATTGGCAATGGATAGCGCCGGGGTGCAACCCCGGATTTACCTGCATCTTACCTAAAGGGTATTTGATCCTGATGCTCTTGCATGTCACATATGTGACAACCCACACAACAGGGGCGCAGAGATGCGTTTGCAGAAGCAAAGGACTGAGCAGAACATGAATGGTTTCATTCTCGCGATTGACCAGGGCACGACATCAACACGGGCCATTGTTTTTCAGACAGATGCGCAGGGGTTGCCCGTGCCTATGGCCACTGCGCAGGAAGAATTCGAACAGTATTTTCCTGCGTCAGGCTGGGTTGAACATAACCCTGAAGATCTTTGGGAAACGACTGTGCGCACATGCCACGAGGCCCTTTCCAAAGCCGGGATTACGGCGGATGACCTGGCAGGGATTGGCATCACCAACCAGCGTGAAACGACAATTGTCTGGGACAAAATCAGCGGGCTGCCTGTCTATAATGCAATTGTCTGGCAGGATCGTCGGACCGCTGATTATTGCGATGGGTTGCGCGATGCCGGGCATGAACTGGAAATCAGAAGTAAAACCGGTCTGCTGGCTGACCCCTATTTCAGTGCGACGAAATTGCGCTGGATTCTGGAGAATGTGGAAGGCGCACGCGCCGGGGCCGAAGCTGGAAATCTGTTGTTTGGTACGGTGGATACCTTCCTGATCTGGCGCCTGACCGGTGGCATTTCCCATGTGACTGATGCCACAAATGCGGCGCGCACGATGTTGTATAATATCCAGGAAGGTTGCTGGGATCAGGATTTGTTGCAACTGTTCGAAATTCCCGCCAACATGATGCCTGAGGTCATGGATTGCGCGGCCGAGTTTGGCGCAACTGCACCCCATGTGTTTGATGGTGCTGCGGTGCCCATACGCGGTGTTGCGGGGGACCAGCAAGCCGCCGCTGTAGGCCAGGCATGTTTTGCCCCCGGCATGATGAAATCCACCTATGGCACAGGCTGTTTTGCCCTGATGAACACGGGCGATACGCCGGTCTTTTCCCAGAACCGGTTGCTGACAACCATTGCTTGTCAGCTGGACGGTAAACCCAGTTATGCGTTGGAGGGCTCAATCTTTATTGCGGGCGCTGTGGTGCAATGGCTGCGTGATGGGTTGCAAATGATTAAAGACGCGGGTGAAACACAGATGCTTGCCGCGTCCGCGGATCCCGAAGCTGTCCTGACTTTTGTTCCCGCTTTCACGGGGCTGGGTGCACCTTATTGGAATGCGCAATGTCGGGGTGCTATTTTTGGCCTGACACGGGGATCTGGCCCCGCCGAGATTGCCCAGGCGGCTTTGCAGAGCGTGGCGTTTCAGACCCGTGACCTGGTTCGTGCGATCGAGGCTGACTGGCCGGGGGGGGCTGCGGATACGGTGTTGCGTGTGGATGGCGGTATGGCCGACAGTGACTGGACGATGCAGGCCCTGGCCGATCAGCTTCAGGCACCAGTGGACCGCCCGACTGTGACGGAAACAACGGCTTTGGGCGTGGCATGGCTTGCGGGCATGCAGGCGGGTGTGTGTCCGGGGCCTGAAGAGTTCAGCAAAGCCTGGGCGCTTGATTGTCGGTTTGAAGCGCAACAGGATGCAGGGGGCGCAGATGTTGATTACGCCCGCTGGCAGGATGCTGTATCGCGCTTGATTTCATAAGAGGAATAGACAGGATCTGCTGGTTTACTGGACTTGTCACGGTTTTGTTCCGGTCTCTTTCGAGCAAAGTTTCGATGAGAGTGGCTGGCCGAATTTCCCTCACTGGCATTAGCCGTTCTGGTGCGCCTATTTGGATATTCTGTCCTGCAGGTCTTGCACGATCTCATTAAGGGTTGGCGATTGCACCGTTTTTTGTGTGAGGCCCCATAGGAAGAAACGCCCAATGTCATCCTGAACATTAAAGCGACGATACAGAACCTCTGCTGTGGCAAAATCGAGCATCCCGTTGTCAGGAATAGGCAAGAGCATGTGAACGCCTTTGGCCGTGTCGGGCCAATGGGGCATTTTATAGCTGCCATCATCTGGAATGGCGTGGAAGTTATACGCAGATAAAGAAACCCAAGCGTAGTCAAAAGGGAAGGGCGCCGTACGATCAGGCGTGTCAATGATATGCCATAAATCATGGCGGCCAACCGGACGATCACCAAGTGCCCCCAAGGCATTGGTACCGAATACCTGACGTAGCTCGGTTGCAAATGGCAGGTCTTTAATCGGGCAGGGGTAGCCGCATTGAACACCCGCCCCACTTGAATCTTCGATCACCAGTAAGCGCCCAGGAGGTAGGCTTAACTGATCCGGTAGGACTTCATCCTGGGCAAATGTGGCGATGCTCTGCCGAAGCTTCACTTGGTCAAATGCGGGCACCACACAGGATGCAGCAAAGCTGACCATGAGTGCGACAAGCCCCCCAACAAAGGAATATCGTTTCAGCCAGAAGCGCCACAGCAGCCAAGCAATGCAAAGCGTCCCAATCACAGGAAGAACGTACGCGATTAGATACATCACAGCGTATATGCCGGCCATTGGGGATCCTTTCGCGCTGGAAGGCTGGTGTCAGTGTAAGTGGGATAGGGCGGATTTAAGCTTACTTAATGCGGCCTTTGCGTCAATTTTTGTTGCCACTTGCACATTGGGTCGGCTGGTGTCCGCAAGGGTCGCGCCGATATTGTCACCATCTGAGCTGACCTTTAAGCCAGTGGTCTCGTGCCCGAACCAATCGGGATCCGAACAGGCAAGAATGGCAGCCGCATCATGCATCGGACAGCCGTCCAAGTTTGCAACCTCTTTGTAGAACTTCAGGTAGAATTCCGAAATCCGATTGATAAAGCCACCTGTTGTCGGGGCACTTGCGGCAAGAGCCGCAAAATCTTCGGGCACAAGCAAGGTTTGCAGGGTCACATCAAGACCCACCATCACCGTCTTCAGGTTGCTGGCGAAAACAGCGTCTGCCGCATTGGGATCGTGATAGATATTGGCTTCGGCATATTCGGTGATGTTGCCGGGGCAATGCAGATTGCCGCCCATGATCACAAGCTTGCCCAGATTGTCGGCAAATTCGGGATCAAGGGCTAGGGCGTCTGCGATGTTGGTCAGGGGCGCAATCGCGCAGATGACCAGTTCGCCTTTGTGTTGCCGGGCCATTTCGACTAGGAACTCAGCGGCGGGAAGGGGATGATTTTTGCCGATTTGCGGCACTTCGGCCAGATCTCCGAGACCTTCCGGACCATGTACCCACGCCGAGGGTTCAAACGGATAATCATTCCAAGGCTTTGCCGCGCCTTCGGCCACGGGGGCATCTGAACCAAGCATATCCAACAGGAAACGCGCATTGCGGCTGGACTGATCCACACGGGTGTTGCCAAACACTGTGGTCAGGCCGATCAGGTTAATTTCTGGTAACGCATGAGCCAGGGCAATGGCGATCGCATCATCTACGCCCGGATCGGTATCAATAATCATCTTCATAGTGGCGTTAAATAGGGCCCGCAAATTGTTGGCGCAATCAAAATAACAACGGCGGGGAACGCCCCGCCGTTGTTGTCGTTTCTAAGTCAATAGCTTATGCAAACCACCAGCGTTCGCCCGCTTTGGAACCATCCATGGTCCAGTTCGCAGCCACGTCATCAGAATGCGCCACATCTTTGGACAGACCCATGATGTAATTTGCAAACATCGGAACAATCGCACCACCATCATCATGGATAAGGGTCTGAGCTTCGGCATATTGCATACGACGTTTGTCCTGATCCAGTTCTGCACGGGCTTCAAGAACGACTTCGTTGAAGCGCACAGCAGAATCGGTCGTGCGCCAAGCCGTGTCGTTCCATTCCGTGTCAGCGACATAAGCAGATGCAAACATCCAGTCTTCAGTCGGACGACCACCCCAGTAGCACGCACACCAAGGTTTCTTGTTCCAAACGTTGGACCAGTAACCATCAGAAGGTTCACGTACCACTTCGATGTCGATGCCTGCTTTGGCCGCAGAAGCTGCGATCAGCTGGGCTGCATCTACGGCACCGGCAAAGGCTGCATCAGAAGCCGACAGTTGAATGGCACCGGAATGACCGGATTTTTCATAGTGGTGGCGGGCTTTGTCGATGTCGACTTCACGCTGTGGTAAATCAGATGCATGGTAAGGGTTGGCTGTAGAGATCGGGTGATCATTGCCAAGCGCACCATGACCCAGCAGGATTTTGTCGACAAGTTCTTGACGTGGGATCGACAGTTTCAGCGCCATGCGCAGATCGTAATTGTCGAAGGGCGCGGCATCTACACGCATTGGGAAGGTGTAATGCAGCGTGCCGGTTTTCTCAAGAATGTCGACATTCGGCGCACGGCCCAAGAGATTGACTGTTTTTGGATCGATGCGGTCAATGGCATGCACGTCGCCGGATAACAGAGCATTCTGACGCGCAGTTGGATCGAGCAGGGCCAGAACTTCGACTTCGTCAAAATAGGCAGGCTTATAGTAGTTGGCGTTCCGGGAGGTATTGAGACGCACGCCGGGTTCAAAACCATCGACCTTATAGGCACCGGTGCCAATGCCCGAGGTCACATCTACATCGCCATTCTCAGATGGCATGATGATGAGGTGATAGTCGCTCATCAGATATGGAAAGTCAGCATTTGGTGTTGCAAGGGTGAACACCACTGTATCGCCATCAATCGCCATGTCCTGGATCGGGGCGACAACGCCTTTTGCTGCAGAAGTGGAATCTTCACCCCGGTGCAGGTTGATAGATGCAACGACATCTTCTGGGGTCACGGATTTGCCATTGTGGAACTCAACACCCGCGCGGATTTTAAAACGCCAGGTCTGTGCATCCTCAGATTCGAAGCTTTCGGCGATGTCGCCAACAAGATCACCGTTTGCTGCAACTTCGGTCAAACAGTTGCCCCAGAGAAAGCCCATGACCGTCTGAAAACCGTTTTCATAGGTAAGAGGGCTGATGCTGTCAGTGGTCGAGCCATGCGCCATGCCCATGATGAACTTACCACCAGATTTCGGTGTTGCGGCCATCGCTTGGTTCGCCCAGCTCAGGGCGGTTGGCACGACAACGCCGGCAGCAACCATGGACTGCATAAAGCTACGGCGTGAAATTTGTTGGTTGGTCAGTTTCTGTTTCTGCGACGCAATAAAAGCATTTTTGCGTGAAAGCATTCGGTCTCTCCCTTGGTGTATTTGGCAGGGCTTTTGATGCCCCTTCCGGTGCCACCTTAAGCGAGAGGGGTCGCAAAATAAACAGCTATGTCGTTTTTATGCATTTTGTGGCGGTGTGCGACCTATGGTGTCGTTTTCGAAACAAAAAACGCAGCGATGAAACCACCGCTGCGTTTTTGTTTTTTACTGAGTTTCCCGATGGGAAGGTCAGCTTATGCGAACCACCAGCGTTCAGCGGCTTTGGTGCCGTCCAGTGTCCAGTTGGATGCGATGTTTTCGTCATGTGCGATTTCTTTAGAAACACCCATGATGTAGTTTGCAAACATTGGAACGGTCGTACCACTGTCGTCTGCCAGAAGCTGCTGTGCCTCAGCATACATGCCGCGACGTTTGTCTTGGTCCAGCTCGGAACGCGCTTCGGTGACGATCGCGTTGAAGCGATCTGCACTTGGCGTGTCGCGGAAGGCTGTGTCGTTCCATTCTGATTCCTGAACGTAGCCAGATGTGAACATCCAGTCTTCGGTCGGGCGACCAGACCAGTAAGATGCACACCAAGGTTTCTTGTTCCAGACGTTGGACCAGTAACCATCGGAAGGCTCACGCACAACCTGCACATCAATGCCAACTTCCTGTGCGGATGCTGCGATCAACTGGGCCGCGTCTACAGCGCCTGCGAAAGCTGCGTCAGATGCAGACAGTTCGATGGTGCCAGAGTGACCGGATTTCTCATAGTGGTAACGCGCTTTGTCTGCGTCAAACTCGCGCTGTGGCAGGTCGGATGCGTGGAAGCGGTTTGCTGTGGAAATCGGGTGGTCGTTGCCCAGTGCGCCATGGCCGTGCAGGATCTTGTCGACAAGTTCTTGACGTTTGATGGAATATTTCAGCGCCAGACGCAGATCGTTGTTGTCAAACGGTGCCGCATCGCCACGCATCGGGAAGACATAGTGCAGGGTGCCTGTGACTTCTTCGATGTTGATGTTTGGTGCGCGGCCCAGCAAGGCAACGGTTTTTGGATCTACACGGTCAATCGCGTGAACGTCGCCGGACAGCAAAGCGTTTTGACGTGCAGTGGGATCAAGCAGAGCCAGGATTTCTACTTCGTCGAAATGGCCTGCGCCTTCTTTCCATGCGTTGCCAAAACGTGTGGCAGTTGCACGTACACCGGGATCATAAGCGTCGATTTTATAGGTGCCGGTGCCGATACCTGAATGCGGATCAAGGCTGCCATCTGCGGAAAGCGGCAGGATCTGCAGGTGATAATCACTCATCATGTAGGGGAAGTCGGCGTTTGGTGCATCAAGGGTGAAGACAACGGTGTTGCCGTCTGCTGTGATGTCTTTGATCGGTGAAACGATGCCTTTTGCAGCAGAAGTCGAATCTTCGCCGCGGTGCATGTTGATGGACGCGATCACATCATCCGTGGTCAGAGTTTTGCCGTTGTGGAATTCGACACCCTGACGGATGTTAAAGCGCCATGTCTGAGCATCTTCGGATTCGAAGGTTTCTGCCAGTTCACCAACCAGTTCATTGCGGTTGTTTACTTCGGTCAGCGTGTTGCCGAACAGATACCCGATGGAACCAATAAAGTTGTTTTCATAGGTGGATGGGTCAAGCACGTCGGTGGTGGAACCCGCCGCGATACCCTGAATGAACTTGCCACCTTTTTTCGGTGTTGCAGCCATTGCCTGATTGGCCCAGCCCAGAGCTGTCGGAATCACAACGCCGGCAGCAACCATGGATTGCATAAAGCCGCGGCGGGAAATCGTGCCAGCCGTCAGTTTTTGTTTCTGTTGTTGGATATAGAGGTCTTTGCGAGAACGCATTTGTTTTCTCCCTGTGGTGTTTATTCCTCGTCGGCAGGCTACACGCGTGGGGCCTGTGCTCCAAATAAAATAGTGCGTTTCCAGGGATCAAAATGCCGTTTTACCAGTTTGAACTTCATAAGCGACGCTTTGTGTTTTTAATGCGAAATATGGGTGTGTAATTTTCGGATGTTTTTGTCTCAAATGCGACATTGCTGTGTGGCATTTGTTTGTGTGCAATGTATTTCTTGGGGTGTCTGAGGGAGAAAAACGACATGTCACTGCCCAAAGCGCCTTTACAGATCACCTTTGCACTGCATAGCATGTCTCAAACAGATGAGCGCGAGAGAACGGCCTGCCAATCAGGTAAAGGCTGTCCCGCGCCAGGGGGGAAATCGTGAATCTAATTCTGCAAACCATTCTAAAGCGCTTGGCGCTTGGGGTGGTGACCTTGTTTTTCGTGTCGCTGGTGATTTTCAGCGCAATCCAGTTTTTGCCGGGTGACTTTGGTGAAGCGGTGCTGGGACAGGCGGCAACGGAAGAAACCGTTGCGGCATTCCGGCGTGAGTTAGGCTTGGATCAACCTGCGTGGCGTCGTTACCTTGATTGGGTTGGCGCCGTCGCAACAGGCGATTTTGGCACATCCTTCTCTGGCCGGGCATCATCCGGCGTGGACCGTTCCCGCCCTGTGCTTGAACTCATCGCTCCTCGTCTGGAAAATACATTGTTCCTGGCCAGCATCACTGCTTTGGTTGCTGTTCCACTGGCACTGTTTCTTGGGATCACCGCCGCTTTGTGGCGCAACTCGATCTATGACCGTGTGGTGAATGCAATGACGCTGACATCGATTTCTTTTCCAGAATTCTTTGTCGCCTATATCCTGATTTTGTTTTCAGCCCTGTGGTTCGGCCTGCCGACACTGGCCAATATCACCGAGGACATGCCGTTTTGGGAAAAGGTGTATAAATCGCTGCTGCCATCTCTGACACTGACCCTTGTGATTGTTGCGCATATGATGCGGATGACACGGGCGGCAATTATTAACCTTCTGGCCAGCCCATATATCGAGATGGCGCGCCTGAAAGGTCAAAGCCGTATTCGTGTGATTCTGCGCCATGCACTGCCGAATGCCTGGGCACCGATTGCCACTGTGATCGCGTTTAACCTGGCCTATCTGGTTGTGGGTGTTGTGGTTGTCGAGGTTGTCTTTGTATATCCCGGCGTTGGTCAGCTGATGGTGGATGCGGTGTCTTCCCGTGACATTCCTGTTGTGCAGGGCTGTGCGTTGATCTTCGCGGCAACCTACATCCTGTTGAACCTGACTGCGGACATCATTGGCATTGTGACCAATCCCCGTCTGCTGCACCCGAAATAAGAGGCATCCTATGACCGATACGAACACATATTCGGCGGCCGCAGAGGTTGCCACAACGATCACCCGTCGTACCCGCTGGGAACGCACGAAGATTGTCCTGAAAAAAGCGCCCCTAACCGCATGGTTTGGCATGGTGGTGATTACGGCTTACGTTTTTGTCGCCGTTTTCGCCCAGTGGCTTGCGCCTTATGGCGAGGCAGACAGTTCTTTCGGGGCGTATCTTCCCTGGGGCGATGGCCATGTTTTTGGCACCGATCAGATTGGCCGTGATATCTTTTCACGCCTGATTTACGGCGCGCAGAACACCATGGGCATTGCCTTTGCGACTACTATCTTATCCTTTGTGATTGGTGGCGGTCTGGGACTGGTTGCGTCAATTGACCGAGGTTGGATTGATCAGGGTCTGTCGCGTTTTGTCGATGTCCTGATGGCGATCCCAAGCCTGATTTTCGCCCTGATGTTGCTGTCTGTCTTTGGGTCGACCGCCTGGAGCCTGATCATCATCATCGCGATCTTGGACAGCACCCGCGTGTTCCGCATCACCCGTTCCGTTGCTGTGAACGTGGTTGTGATGGATTACGTCGAAGCCGCGCGTCTGCGTGGCGAAGGCCTTGGTTGGGTGATGCGCCGCGAAGTTCTGCCAAATATCATGCCGCCGCTGGTTGCGGAATTTGGTCTGCGGTTCTGCTTTGTTTTCCTGACAATCGCATCCCTGTCATTCCTGGGTGTGGGCCTTCAGCCCCCGACCGCTGACTGGGGTTCAATGGTGCGCGACTCTGCGGGCTTGATGCAATATGTGGCTTTCGATCTGAAAGCTGGTCTGACGCCGCTGCTGCCGGCGGGCGCGATTGCCCTGCTGACCGTGGCTGTGAACTATGTCGTGGACTGGTTCCTGCATTTGACCAGTGGTCTGAAAGACTGAGGAAGGACAAAACATGAGCAACGATAACAAGCAAAACGCCGGTAAGGCCGGTGATGTCCTTCTTGAAATGCGTGACATTCGCATTGAAGGCTGGTCAGACGAAAAATGGAATCCGATCATCAAAGGCGTTGATCTGACCCTTCGCCGGGGTGAAGTTCTTGGCCTGATTGGGGAATCCGGTGCGGGCAAGTCAACACTTGGCTTGTCGGGTATGGGGTTCACCCAGCCGGGCTGCCGGATCACCAGCGGTTCCATCATGTTTGATGGGATCGACCTTGTGAAGGCGTCAGACACGGAAAAACGCGCCCTTTGGGGATCTCGAGTGGCCTATGTCGCGCAATCTGCGGCGGCGTCTTTCAACCCGGCACACCGCCTGATTGATCAGACGGTCGAAGCGACTGTGACCCATGGTTTACAAGCTGATGCGGCAGCGAAAGATGATGCGCGCGAATTGTATTCTGCGCTGACGCTGCCTTTCCCTGAAACCATTGGGGAACGATATCCGCACCAGGTGTCCGGTGGGCAGCTGCAACGTGTGATGACCGCCATGGCCATGTCACCGCGCCCGGATCTGATCGTCTTTGACGAACCGACCACCGCGCTTGACGTGACGACCCAGGTCGAAGTTCTTCTGTCCATGCGCAAGATCGTGGAAGAGTTCAACACAGCTGCGATTTATATCACCCATGACCTCGCCGTTGTGGCGCAGATGGCGGATACGATCAAAGTACTGCGTTACGGCAAAGAGGTAGAAGAATCTCCGGCGCGCGAAATGCTGACTGCCCCGAAAGAGGATTACACCAAGTCTCTTTGGTCGGTGCGTGCCTTGCATAAAGAAGCGCAACCTTCTGATGATATTGTGCTTTCCATTGATGGGGTTGATGCGGCTTACGGGCGTGGCCTGAAGGTTCTGCATGATGTGAACATCAAAGTCCCACGTGGGCGGACGGTGTCGATTGTGGGGGAATCCGGGTCCGGTAAATCCACAACCGCGCGTGTGATCACGGGCCTTCTGCCGCCTATGACTGGGCAGGTGATGTTCAACGGCGAAGCTTTGCCGCCTGAATTGAAAGGCCGTTCCAAAGACCAGCTGCGCAAGATTCAGATGATTTATCAGATGGCTGATACGGCGATGAACCCGCGTCAGACCGTGGGTGAAATCATCGGACGCCCGTTAGAGTTCTATCACGGGTTGTCTGGCCGTGAAAAAGAAGCACGCGTTTTGGAATTGCTTGAGATGATCGAGCTTGATGAAAGCTTTTACGATCGTCTGCCGTCTGAAATGTCCGGGGGCCAGAAACAACGCATCTGTATTGCGCGCGCACTGGCCGCCGAACCAGAAGTGATTATCTGCGATGAGGTGACATCAGCCTTGGACCAAATCGTGCAGGAAGGCATCCTGAAACTGCTGATGAAGCTGCAGGAAAAGCACGGCATCACTTATCTGTTCATCACCCATGACATTGCCACGGTTGAGGCAATCTCGGACGAGATCGTCGTGATGTATATGGGCGAAGTGGTGGAACAAGGGCCAAAGGACGAAATCATGACCGCGCCTTATCCTGAATACACCGAACTGCTGTTGTCATCCGTGCCGGAAATGGACCCGGATTGGCTGACAAAACTTGCCGAAAGTCGCGACGCGGCGTCCTAAAACTTAAGGCCTGCGGGAAGATTTTTCGCAGGCCTTTTGATGCAGATGCTGTCGCCTGAGAAAACCGCAGGTCTGTCGGCGAAAATTGCATCTATTCATGAGCTGATTTCAGATGCAGTTCATGGTCATTCATGCCAAGCTTCCCGAAATTCGGGGGGAAATCATGACAACATCTGGATATATCGACAGTTATTATACCCGCAGTCTGAAAGACACATCCGGCTATGCGCCCCTAAAGGGAGAAGTCGAGGCAGATGTCTGCATTATTGGCGGAGGGATTGCCGGGATCAGCACCGCCTGGGAGCTGACGCAGCGCGGACTTAGCGTGGCCCTGCTGGAAAAGAGTCGCATTGCTTGGGGCGCAAGTGGACGCAATGGCGGCATTCTGTCAGCAGGCTGGGCGGGACCAGACAGCACGTTGTTTCGCGGCGGAGAGGCCGCCGGGCGTGCGCTTTATGATTTGTCCCGTGAAGGCGTGAAAACCGTTATCGACAACACCCGTGACCTGGCGCTTGCCGGGGTGGATCCTGTGCCTGGGCGTGTGTCTGCGTCACGATACCCGGATGCGAAAGGGATGCAGGAAACGGTCAGATCGGCGCGCATGCAGTTTGGGCATGAAAAGGAATACCTGCCAACAGCGGAGTTGCGGAAACTGGTGAATTCCGATCGATTTTTTGATGGCTACTTTGATCCGGAAAGCTACCATATTCATCCGTTGAACTATTGTAAGGGACTTGCGCAGCATATCGTGAAAAACGGTGGGCAGCTGTTTGAAATGTCTGAGATGATTTTCATGGATCATGACGGCGCCGAAAAGATTACCCGAACCACCGAAGGCAGCGTGAAATCCAAACATGTTGTGATGTGCGGGAGTGGTTACAGTGGGAAAGAATTTGGTCGGCTTTACAACAGCCTATTGCCAATCGCGACCTATGTGATCAGCACGAAAAACCTTGGGGGGCGTCTGGATGGATTGATGAATACATCCGCTGCGGTGGCGGACACGCGCCTGTCCTGTGACTATTTTCGTGTGACACCGACAGGCGAATTGCTGTGGGGCGGTGGCATGTCTGGTCTTGCGAAATCGCCGCCAGATCTTGCGGCGCTGATGAAGAACCGAGTGCTGGAGGTCTTTCCACAGCTGGAAGATGTTGACGTAGAGGTCGCCTGGACCGGGTTGATGGGCTATGCGCGCCATAAAATGCCGTATGTGCAGCAGGTGAAGCCGAATATCTGGGCAGCCACTGGGCTGGGCGGGCATGGGCTAAATACGGGGCCAGCCATTGGGCGCGTTGTTGCAGAGGCCATTGCCGAAAATGGCAAACGGCATGAATTATTTGCGCCCTTTGATCTGTGTTGGAACGGCAGTGTTTTTGGGCCATTGGCCGCGGATACTATCTGCGCAGCGTCCAATTTCAGCCACAAAATCCGGGAACGCTTTAGCCGCGGATGATGTGGCCTATCGGTGTGTCCGGGGCGCTTATTCTTCCATGCCGCGTTGTAATTTTACGGGTTCCGTGCGGGCCAACCGGATCAGATGTGCCATAAAAGGTTGGGCTGCGTCATCGGATCTGACGGCGGCATACAGACGTTTGGTCAGGCCGGTTTCGGTCAGGGAACGGGTGATGTAATCGCTGTCATAACGTATTTCGCGCAACACCCAATCCGGCAACACAGCGACGCCGCGCCCGGACGCAACCAGCAATAACATCACTGCGGTCAGTTCCACTTTACGCGTTGCTTTGGGTTCGACCCGGGCCGGGGTCAGCAGTTCGGTGAATATGTCCAGGCGGGTGCGGTCCACAGGGTAGGTCAGAAGGGTTTCATCGCGCAAATCGGTGGCTTCGACCCAGGGCTTTTCGCCCAGCGGATGATTGGCTGAGGCTACTAGGAGCGGCTCATAGTCAAACAAAGGCTTAAATTCGACGCCGGAAATCTTTTCTGGATCGGACGAAATGACCAGATCCACCTCTTCGCGCGTCAGGGCAGGGAGGGCGTCAAAAGCCAAGCCTGGGCGAATATCAACGTCCACATCTGGCCAGGCTTTGCGAAATTCTTCCAAAACCGGAAGCAACCATTCGAAACAAGCATGGCATTCAATGGCGATGTGCAGACGCCCGTGACGGCCGGTGTGCAGCCCCATAAATTCTTCTTCCATAGCGGCAATTTCTGGCAGGATCTTTTCTGCAAGACGCAGCAGACGAAAACCAGCCGAAGACAGGCGTAAAGGTTTGGATCGCCTGACAAAAAGTTCAACTCCCACCTGATCTTCCAACCCTTTTATCTGGTGGGAAAGCGCGCTTTGGGTGATGTTCATCACCCCCGCCGCCCTGGCCAGGCCGCCGGATTCATGAATGGCTTTTATGGTGCGCAGATGGCGTAGTTCGATGTGCAATTCAAATGATCCTCATATTGATCTTTAGAATTATGAAATTGTTTCATTATAGCAAGTCTGTAATTCAGGACCCAACCGAAAACAAGCTGCGTAAGGATGCCGTGACGATGACCCGCCCGAATATTTCATTTGAATTCTTCCCGCCGAAATCTCTCGCAGCGTCTTTCCGGCTTTGGGATACCGTGCAGGCATTGGCACCTTTTGATCCCGGTTTTGTGTCTGTGACTTATGGTGCGGGGGGCACAACCCGTAAACTGACACATGAAGCGGTGACGACCATTGGCAAAACAACGGGGCTGGACGTGGCGGCCCACCTAACCTGTGTAGAGGCCAGCCGGGCGGAAACTCTGGCCATCGCCCGGACATATGCGAAAGCCGGTGTACGTGATCTGGTTGCTTTGCGTGGCGATATGCCGGGGGGCGGTGCTTTTGAGGCGCGGGATGATGGTTTTGCCAGTTCGGTTGAGCTGATCGAAGGGTTATCTGGCGCAGGGGAATTCAATATCCGGGTGGGGGCTTATCCCGAAACGCATCCTGAAAGTGTTGACATGGCACAGAATATTTCGTGGCTGAAACGCAAGTTTGAAGCCGGTGCCACCAGCGCCATCACCCAGTTCTTTTTTGAGGCGGATACATTTTTCCGGTTCCGTGATGCCTGTCAGGCCGCGGGAATTGATGGCGATCGCATTATCCCCGGCATTTTGCCGATTGAGAACTGGCAGGGCGCGCGTAAATTTGCCCAGGGCTGTGGCACGATTATTCCTGCGGATATTGCCCATGCCTTTGACAATGCGGCGCGGGATGATTGTCACGAACTTCTGGCACTAGCCCAATGTAGCGAACTGTGTTCAGATTTGTTGGATGGTGGTGTGAACGATCTGCATTTCTATACGTTGAACACGCCAAATTTAACACGTGATACCTGCCGTGCGTTGGGGATTGAACCGCACGTCAGCCTGCAGAATGTTGCTTAAAGGCACTTCAGTCGAAGCGAGCAGGGGAAATCCTGCTGATGATTTCCGCATCGATTTCCGGGGGGTGTCCGATAATCAGGTCGGCAACCAGTTGTCCCGTAGCGGGCGAGCTTTGCATTCCATATCCGCCTTGGCCCGCGCACCAAAAGAATCCTGGGGCTAGGCTGTCAAACCCCAACACCAGATTACGATCTGGTGCAAAACTGCGCAGGCCTGCCCAGTTTGACGTTACTCGGGTGACGTCTTCGGTGACGACTTCTTGGTAACTGGCGATACCTTCGGCCAGGGTTATATCTTCGGCCCAGGCGTCATGAGGTTCGACCGGATCTTCGTCGGCAGGCGAGATGATCAAAGCGCCAGCATCGGGTTTGGCATACCAAGTTTCACCGGGGCCAAACAGAATGGGCCAACCCGAAACATCAAGACCGAGAGGGGCAGGAATGCGAGCCACGGACCGGCGGTAGGGTTGAATGCAGATATCCTGAGCCCCTGCCATGCGTGCGATCTGACTGGCCCAAGCACCTGCGGCGTTGATCACCACATCAGCTGTGTAACTGTTTCCCCCTGCGATGACCTGCCAGCGATCATCGGTACGCGACATGCTTTCGACACGGGCATTGGTGATGATCTGCCCTCCGTGGCTGCGCATGATCTTTGTATAGCTCTGCATCAGTCGGTCGGTGTCGATGTCCTGCGCGCCAGTGGCGTGACCGTAACGGGTGATGACATCGTGGTTCAGTACGGGGATGATCGAACAGGCCTGATCGGCGGTAATTTCATCCAGGTTCATGACGGCCATGTCATCGTCAAAGGCTTTGTCCTGGCCTTCCATCCCCACCAGCATAAAACCCCGTGGCGATAGAAAACCGCCGTCCTGGGTTTCAAGAAAACTGCGGCTGGCGCGGTTCAGCGCGATGGTGCTGACTTGACCATAGTGTTCCTCGAATAAGGCAGCAGATCGGCCAGAGGTATGATAGCCAGTTGCGCTTTCGGCCTCCAGCAAAGTGATTGTTGCATGGGGGGCAAGGTGGGCCGCAGCGGACAGGCCGGCTACTCCGCCGCCAATAATCAGAATATCCTGTTTCATATCTCAGAATTTGACAAAGAATGGACAGAATACAAGTGCATTCTTCGCCTGCATTCATGCGCGGGTGTTGTGCTGAGTGCATGCCAGATATGCATGTCACGGGGGCACACGCAAATGTGCATTTGCGCAGGGTGGAATTTCCCATGAGAAATATCCAGATAAGGCACAGAATGAAAAGTGTCCCAGGTTGGGATAGCGGATGCCGGCATGTGTATAAAAGGTTTGCAAATGAAATTTCCCAGATACCATATCGCCCCTATTTTTGGCGCTTTTTTGATGATGATCAGCGGTGCCGTACTGGCTGATCCTTCCGTGTCCGGGGAAGCTGTTCATCCGGAAGCCGTGATAAACCATCACGAAGATATGCCTGCTGCCCCGTTGCAACCTGTAATTAACCCCCGGGCCCAAGCGATCTTTGACCAACTGGCGGCTGAGGAAAAAGGGGCAACGCCTTCCCGCCGCAGTACGCTGAGTGGCGTGGTATATTCTTCAAAGCCATCTCCTGGCTATCCGGAAGGTCGTTGAAGACTTGGTGGTTGGATAGCCTGAGAATGCAGACTTTCCCCGCTTTACGATAGAGCGACCATCCAGATCAAAAATACACCACAATTGAATGGTGTTACCTTGTGTTGCTTTTAATGGTGGGTTTCCGCCGGAGTGGTGACCCGGGGACTTGTAAAACGGCATGATTTGCGCCATCCCTGTTTCCAGTCAGGCATCGGATGAATTCACCGGATGTGCCTGATAATCTGGGGCCTGCCCCTAACATTGACAGGAGCAGTCATGGCCGGATCAACCCGCCCGTTTTCACGTTTTGAATGGCTTATCGCATGGCGTTACCTGAGAGCACGTAAGGCCGAAGGTGGGGTCAGTACGATGACTTGGATTTCGCTGATTGGCATCATGTTGGCGGTGGCTGCGCTGATTATCACGCTGGCTGTACGCACCGGGTTCCGCAACGAATTTGTCGATACGATCCTTGGCGCGAATGCCCATGTGACGGTCTATAAGCAAAGCGAAGTTAACGAAAATGGCATTCTGACCAACGCGTTACCTGATTTTGATGAACGTGCAGCTGCCATCAGTCAGGTGCCGGGAGTTGTCCGCGCGGCACCTCTTATACGCAACCAGGTGATGGCGAATAACAACGATAATAACGCGGGCGTCGAAGTCTATGGCATTCGCGGCGTTGATCTTCAGACGATCCCGCGCATCGCCAATGCGGAAACCTCGCGTGGGGATCTGGCCCGCTTTGATGAAGGCGTGTCCATTGGCGTTCAAGTTGCCCGCGAACTGAACCTTTTGGTTGGAGATCGCATTAAGCTGATTTCGCCAAACGGTATCAAAAGCCCGTTTGGTGGCACTTCTCCGCGTATCAATACCTATGAGGTTGTGCATATCTTTCAATCTGGACGCTACCTGATTGATAAAACAAGGATTTACATGCCGTTCACCGAGGCGCAGAGCTTTTTTAACAGTGAAGGTGTTGCGGATGAGATCGAGGTTTTCGTGGATGATCCGGAAGCCATTGACGCCTTGATGTTACCATTGATGGCGGCCGGGGGCGAGGGCACATTGCTCTGGACTTGGCGGGACAGTTCTTCAGGGTTCCTGAATGCGCTGGAGATCGAAGACACGGTGATGTTTGTTCTGATGAGTGTATTGGTTCTGATTGCTTCGCTGAATATCATTTCTGGTCTGGTGATGCTGGTCAAAAACAAGACACGCGACATTGGTATCCTGCGCACGATGGGCTTGTCTGAAGGATCGGTCATGCGGGTGTTCTTCATCTGTGGATCTTTGGTGGGACTGATTGGAACGGCGCTGGGGGTGGTTCTGGGATGTCTGTTCGCGGTCTATTTCGATACGATTTTGGCCTTTATTAACGGTGCATCTGGTGGCCAGGCCTGGGATGCGTCGGTGCGTGGCATCTATCGTTTACCCGCTGAACTTGAATGGCAGGACGTGTTATCAGCCGTGCTTTTGTCGCTGACGTTGTCCTTTGGGATTACAATTTTTCCGGCCCGTCGTGCTGCGCGCATGAACCCAGTGGAGGCTTTGCACAATGACTGATCACGTGCTTGAACTGCGCAATGTGCGCAAAACCTATAACCCGGGTAAAGTGAATGAAGCAGAGGTGCTGAAAGGCGCGGACCTAACGTTGAAACGCGGGGAAGTGGTTGCATTGATCGCGCCTTCCGGGGCGGGAAAATCGACACTTTTGCATGTGGCGGGATTGCTAGATCAGGCCACCAGTGGTGAGGTTTTTCTGGAAGGGGAAGCCCTGAGTACAGCATCTGATGGGAAGCGAACAGTTGCACGCCGGGCGCAGATCGGGTTTGTCTATCAGTTCCATCATTTGTTGCCGGAGTTTACCGCGCTTGAGAATGTGGTGTTGCCGCAGCTGGTGAATGGTATTTCTGAACGCGAGGCAAAATCAGCGGCAGAGACGCTTTTGAAACGTGTGGGCATTGATGATCGCATGCATCATCGTCCTGCCGAGTTGTCGGGTGGGCAACAGCAGCGTGTTGCGTTCTGTCGGGCGATGGCGAATGCGCCGCAGTTGCTGTTGGCGGATGAACCGACGGGAAACCTTGATCCGGAAACGGCTGATCGGATGTTTGAAACGCTGATGGAAATCACGCGTGATACGGGGATGGCCGCATTGATCGCAACCCATAACCATGAACTGGCTGCCAAGATGGATCGTGTCGTGCGTCTGGAGAACGGTGTTCTGACCGAGGTGTGATTTACGGATCATTCTGACGAGGCAAAGGAAGGTCTTGACGCTTGTAGGTGGCGCCGCATTTTTCACCGGAAAACCGGAAAACCGGAAAACCGGAAAACCGGAA
>NZ_JBMYXF010000005.1:0-95223 GCF_049608145.1 Halocynthiibacter sp. | reverse complement strand
ATCGCAGCCTGTTGATCTTCGCCTTTCGCCTGAGCCAGCAGAATATCACTGCCTGCCCCGCCATGAGGGCGCACAACAACCCAGCGCTTGCCACCCCCTTGGTCTTCATCCTGGATCAGTTCAAAACCCAGTTGATCCACGTAGAACGCAATACCTGCATCGTAAGAGGGAACAACAATTGCAATCAGGCCAAGGGATTGAATGGCGCGCATTGGGAAACCTTTCAGGAAAAGAGGCGCGCGAAGAAAACCGCGCTCATGGTCAGGCCGATCAAAATAATCACTGCGCGCATCAGTGCAACCGGCAAAATCTTTGCGATGCGTGCCCCGGCAAAACCGCCCGCAATTGCAGACACCCCCATGATCAGGGCGGCGGGCCAGCTGACAATACCCGCAATCGCAAATGTCGCGACTGAGATCGCAGAAATCACAAAGCTTAATGCGTTTTTCAGCCCATTCATGGCATTCAAATTGTCCCATCCCCAAAGCGCGAACAGCGCCAGCAGAACAATCCCAAGGCCTCCGTTAAAGTAGCCACCATAAAGCGATACAGTGAAAATCCCGGGCAGGCCCCACGCCGTCAGTTGCCATCCGGATCCCGCTAGAAAAGCTGAAATCTGCTTCTGGAATGCAAAAGCCAGGGTTGCGGCGAACAGAAGGAATGGCACCAACATCGAAAACACATCGTTTGACGACACAAGCAACAACAGACCGCCAGCCAGCCCCCCCACGAGGGATGCGATCGTCGCCCGGATTAACTTGGCACGCGGCAGGGCACGAATATCATCGCCAAAGCCCAGCGCGGCAGACAAATACCCCGGAAACACCGCAACGGCGCTGGTGGCATTGGCTGCCACGGGCGGAATGCCCGCAAACACCAATGCGGGAAACGTCAGAAACGTTCCGCCCCCGGCAATCGCGTTCATAACACCGGCCCCAAATCCCGCCAGGATGAATAGTAAAACCTCGCCCATTTCTGCATTCCCCTTTGCAAAGGCAGAAAGCACGTCTGTCGTGATATTGTCCACCCCGCGTGGACGTGCAACACTGTGCCTATGGAGAACGAAATCATCGACACCCCCACCGCGGAACTGACAACCGAAGTCCAGGGCTTTCTGGTTCAGCTACAGGTATTTATCGAAGGCCTGCTGCGCCCCTATCAACTGTGGCAAGTGGCAATTGCTGTTGGGATTTTCGCGACAGCCTGGTTGATCAACATGCTGGTTGGTCCTCGCATCCATGAATGGATGAGAGGCCTGGAAGGACGACCAAAATGGCAGTTGCGCTGGCTGTTGATCCTGCATCGCCGCATCCATCTGATCCTGTATATTCTAATGATTTGGATCGTAATCTGGTTCATGCGCGAGGTTCTGAATACTTTTCCTTCGCGCACTTATCTGCTGTCAATTATCGGCACAATCAGCGCGTCCTGGTTCGCCATCGCTCTTGCTGTTCAACTGATCCGCAACCAAACCCTGCGGCGCACTATTCGCATTTCCGGCTGGATCTGGGTCACGCTCTATTACTTTGGCTTTCTTGAAGCAACCAATGGCGTATTGGATAAAGCCGCCATTGAGTTCGGTGATTTCCGCCTCTCTCTGCTGGCTATTTTAAAGGCCGTTATTGTCACCGGGGTGCTGTTTTTCGGCGCACGCCTGATTTCCGGCACAACATCCAACCGCATCCGAGAAAACAAAGACATCTCGCCATCCATGCAGGTGCTGGCCGTGAAATTCATTCAGATGGTGCTGTATGGATCCGCATTTTTCATCGGACTAAAAGCAGTCGGATTTGATCTGACAGGTCTTGCGGTTTTGTCAGGTGCCATTGGTGTGGGTCTTGGCTTTGGTTTGCAAAAAGTCGTGTCGAACCTTGTGTCAGGCATCATCATTTTGTTGGATAAATCCATCAAGCCTGGCGATGTGATTTCTCTGGGCGACACCTTTGGCTGGATCGACAGCTTGGGTGCGCGCTATGTTTCCGTCGTCACCCGTGACGGGCGCGAATATCTGATCCCAAACGAAGATCTGATCACCGGTCAGGTGGTCAACTGGTCCCATTCCAACGATCTTGTGCGCCTCGATATTTTCTTTGGCACGTCTTATGGCTGCGATCCCCATGAAGTGCGCCGCATTGCCATTTCTGCCGCATCCTCTGTCGGGCGCGTGCTTTCGGCGAAGGCTCCGGTCTGTCACATCGTGGGCTTTGGCGACAGTTCAGTCGATTACATACTGCGGTTCTGGATCACCGATCCAACCGGCGGCCTGACCAATATTCGCGGCAATGTTTACCTGGCACTTTGGGATGCGTTTAAGGAAAACGGCATTGAACTGCCCTTCCCACAGCGCGAAGTGCGTATTCTGAAAGATGACATCAATGAGCACCCCCCGGTTATTGACTGACTATGACGCCTGCGATCTTGCAGAGATGCTGCAAAATCGTGACATCTCTGTACGCCAGGTGCTAGAAGCCTGCCTTGCCCGCATTGATGCAGTTAACCCATCCGTGAATGCCATCGTGTCGCTGCGCCCACGTGAAGATCTGCTGGCCGAGGCTGATAAAATGGACGCCTCAGGCCCAGCTCCAAATCAGCCTCTCTGGGGTTTGCCGATTGCGGTAAAGGATCTGGAAAACACAAAAGATCTACTTTCGACAAGTGGTTCGCCTTTGTTTGCTGATAACACCCCAGAAGATGACAGCCTGATGGTGTCACGCCTGCGCGCAGCGGGTGTTCTGATCATCGGCAAAACCAATGTGCCGGAATTTGGGTTGGGCAGTCACAGCTATAATCCGATCTTTGGTGTTACCCGTAATGCATACAATCAAAGCCGCAGCGCCGGGGGATCCAGTGGCGGTGCAGCCGTTGCCCTAGCCACCGGTATGCTGCCCATTGCGGATGGATCCGATATGATGGGAAGTCTGCGCAATCCGGCCGGCTGGAATAATGTCTATGGCTTTCGCCCCACCGCAGGCCTTGTGGCCAAAGATGCCGAAGGTGACGCCTGGTCGCAAAGCCTATCAACCAATGGCCCAATGGCCCGCAGCCCACGCGATATGGATCTAATGTTGCGCGTCATCGGGCAACCCGATCACCGTCAACCACTGGGGCAGCCCGCGTATAAAGGTTATGAAGACGTTAACCCCAAAAACATCTCTATTGGCTGGATCAGAGACTGGTCCGGGTATTATCCAATGGAAAAAGATGTGCTAAAAACCTGCGAAAACGCACTGGATATATTTCGCGATCTTGGCTGTACTATCATGGAATATACGCCAACAATCGCGCCTGAATCGCTTTGGGATGCTTGGAACATCCTGCGCAGCCACAGCGTCGCCTGCGCATCGGCGCCTCTCTGGCAAGATCCAGCGAAACGCGCCCTTCTGAAGGACGCCCACATCTGGGAAATTGAACAAGGTCTGTCTTACAGCGCGCGTGATATTCACCATGCGGGCATCATCCGGTCAGACTGGTTCCGAGAAGTCGCGGATCTTAACCTCACCACCCTTGCCCTGCCCAGCGCCCAGATGTTCCCATTTGATGCGGATATCTCATGGCCTAAAACCGTTGCCGGACAGGCAATGGATACTTATCACCGCTGGATGGAAATTGTGATTCCGGCCTCGCTGATCGGCCTGCCCGCCGTTTCTGTCCCTGCCGGGTTTTCCCCGCACAATCTACCTATGGGCCTACAGCTGATCGGCAAAGCCGGACAGGATGCACAGCTAATGGGGCTGGCACAGACATACCACGAAGCCACCCGATTTCCACAAAATCACCCGCCCCAGATCTGATAAAAACAACACACTTATGCGGATTGAGCTTTCACGCAGGCGGTGTTACGCTTAAGGGGAGCCCTGCGCCGGGCTTTTGCGGCGCGTTTTTCAGGAGGGAAGACCCTGTCTCAATCTAAAAGTGCGGCCGATAACGTAGTCGCGAATGACGCCACTGCTCAGCCGAAATCACTGCCCGAGGCAAACGCACCTTCAAGCGAAGTTCTGCTTGAGCGCATTCTTACCTCTCTTGACGAAGACAAAGCCGAAGACATCGTACAAATCGATCTGGCCGGTAAATCTGCGATCGCGGATTACATGGTTGTGTGTTCCGGCCGTTCCGCGCGTCAGGTAACCGCGCTTGCTGAAAAGCTTGCGGATCGCCTGAAGCAAGAATTTGGCCGTCTGTCACGCACCGAAGGCAAAGGATCTGGCGACTGGGTTTTGGTCGATACCGGCGATGTGATCGTGCATGTGTTCCGCCCAGAAGTTCGCGAATTCTATCAACTGGAAAAAATGTGGATGGATCCGACAGCTGGTCCCGACACCCCAGCCTGATCCATGCGCGTTCAGATTTCTGCCATTGGCCGGATGCGCCCCGGGCCGGAACGTGATCTTTTTGATGATTACAAAACCCGCTTTGATCGCACCGGTCGTGCCCATGGCCTTGGCCCGCTGACAGTCAGCGAAGCCGAGGACAAAAAGGGCGGCGGCATGGGGGCCGAAGCGGTTCTGTTAGAACGTGCCATTCCCAAAGGTGCCGTGATCTGCACCATGGATGAACGTGGGAAACTGTTGTCATCCCCTGATTTTGCGAACAAGCTTGCCAGTTGGCGCGACCAGGGCGCACAGGATCTATGTTTTGTCATTGGCGGTGCCGATGGCATTGATCCTGCTCTGCGTGCAAAGGCAGATTTTTCTATCAGCCTTGGTAAAATGGTCTGGCCTCATATGCTGGCCCGCGTGATGCTGTCTGAACAACTGTACCGCGCCGCATCAATTCTGGCCGGAAGTCCCTATCACCGCGTGTGAGTTGGTTGCATGCAGGTGCCACAGGCAATAGATATTGCATGAATAATACAGGAATATCTCATGTCCACTCCGAAACCTGTCGTCCTTTGTATTCTTGATGGCTGGGGGCTTTCCTCTGACACGTCTTCAAATGCGCCAGCACTTGCCCGTACACCGAATTTCGACCGGATGATGTCTGAATGTCCAAATGCAAAATTGCTGACACATGGCAATGATGCGGGGTTGCCAACGGGACAGATGGGCAATTCCGAAGTCGGACACACCAATATCGGCGCGGGTCGGGTTGTGGCGATGGACCTGGGTCAGATCGATCTTGCGATTGAAGATGGATCTTTCTTTGACAATGAAGCCCTGCAAGCTTTCATCACAAAACTGAAACAAACCGGCGGCACCGCGCATCTGATGGGTTTGGTATCTGATGGCGGGGTGCACGGGCATATCGATCACCTAAAAGCCGCAATCAAGGCCGTCACCGATGCGGGCGTGCCCGTGGCCTTTCATGCGGTAACCGACGGGCGTGACGTCGCGCCGAAATCCGCCCTAGGCTATATGGCGGATCTGTGTGGCAGCCTGCCAGAGGGGGCAAAAATTGCCACTGTCACCGGGCGCTATTACGCGATGGATCGCGACAATCGCTGGGAACGGGTTGCGGCCGCATATAATGCCATGATCCACGGCGAAGGTGACACCGCCGCAGACAGCGGATCCGTGATCTGTAAATCATATCAAGACGGTGTGACGGATGAATTTTTCCCAGCAACAGTCCTGAATGGGTATGAAGGCGCCAAAAGTGGTGACGGCTTTTTCTGTCTGAATTTCCGGTCAGATCGGGCACGTGAAATTCTGCGTGCCATCGGTGAACCCGCATTTGACGCCTTTGATACAGGCGCGCGCCCTGCTTTTGCGGCCCTTCTGGGGATGGTGGAATATTCGGATGGCCATAACACCTATATGACCACAGCTTTTCCAAAACGCGCCATCGTCAATACGTTGGGTGAATGGGTGTCTAAACAAGGGAAAACTCAGTTTCGACTGGCTGAAACCGAAAAATATCCCCATGTGACATTCTTTCTGAATGGCGGCGTGGAAACCCCATATGAAGGAGAAGACCGGTATATGCCCTCTTCTCCGAAAGTGGCGACCTATGATCTGAAACCCGAAATGAGTGCCGCAGAAGTGACAGAACATTTCGTTGGTGCAGTACACAAGGGATATGATCTGATTGTCACGAATTTCGCCAACCCCGATATGGTTGGACACACTGGCGATCTACATGCGGCAATCCAAGCCTGTGAAGCCGTAGATCAGGGACTTGGTCAGGTCATGCAAGCGCTGAAGGACACCGGTGGCATGATGATTGTAACCGCAGATCATGGCAATTGCGAAATGATGATCGACCCCAAAACAGGTGGGCCACATACCGCACATACGACAAACCCCGTGCCGGTCGTGCTGTTTAATGGCCCCCAAGGTGCAAAGCTGCGTGATGGCCGGCTGGCGGATCTTGCGCCCAGCCTGTTGTCGCTGATGCAGTTGGAAACGCCCGAAGAAATGACCGGCCAGAGCCTGATTTTCTGATGCGATTGGCTGGCCTCATATGCGCGGCTTTCTTGATTTCCCCAGCAGACCTGTTCGCGCAGTCTGATCCCGGCATCACAGCGCAGCGCGCGGCCCTGCAGCTTGATGCGGCGTCTACGTCTCTGGTTCAGGCGGAAAATGCATCTGATCGCGTATCCGCGCTGACCCAGACCGTCAACGCATATGAAGAAGGTCTGATTGCCCTGCGTCAGGGCATGCGGCAAGTGGCTATTCGCGAAACCGCCCTGCGCCAAATTTTTGATACCCGCAGCGCCGAGATTTCGCGTCTTCTGGCAGCGTTACAGACAATGGAACGCAGTCCAGCACCTCTTTTGATGCTGCATCCCTCTGGCCCTGGTGGCACAGCACGATCTTCCATGATGTTGGCAGAAGTCACCCCTGCCCTACAGGCAGAGGCCGAAGCCCTGCGCGCCCAACTGGAAGAACTTGCCCAATTGCAATCTATCCAAGCCGGCGCGGCAGAGGAATTGCGCGAAGGTCTTGCCGGCGCCCAGACCGCCCGTGCCCGCCTGTCCGAAGCACGGGCTGATCGCACTGATCTGCCCCTGCGTTTCAGCGCTGATCCCGTGATGATGCAAGTGCTTCTGAACAGCAGCGAAACGTTACGCGCTTTTGCCGAAGGTCTGTATCAACTGCCCGAAGGCCGCAACAGTGCCCGGGGATATGGCAATTTCGATGATCTTCTTGGTGCCCTGTCCCTGCCCGTAAACGCCACCATTCTGCGACGTTTTGATGAACCCGACGCAGCCGGTATTGAACGGCCAGGCATGGTGCTGGCGACATTGTCCGACGCCCTGGTCACTAGCCCCTTTGCAGCCACCATCCGTTACGCCGGCCCCCTGCTTGACTACGGGAATGTGATCATACTTGAACCGGATAACCAGTATCTGATGGTTCTGGCCGGGCTGGGAACCCTGTATAGTGAGGCAGGTGAAATTGTTCAGGCGGGAACTGCGCTTGGATTAATGCCAGGAACCCACGATTTCGGCGCTGTTTCGCCATTCTCAACAGATGGGACTGGCGCAGGCCGCAGTGAAACGCTTTATATAGAACTGAGACAGGGTGAAAACCCGACGGATCCATCGCCTTGGTTCAACGCCACCGGTGGAAATTAACACAGAAGTCCTCTGGTCCGTGTATACCGGGCTGGTGCAACACAGGATGAGATGATGAAAAAGTTTTTTTTGGCCGCGGCCGCTGGCACGTTTGCCGGGATTATTGCGACCACACAGATCACAGGGCCGCTTTTAGCCCAGGAAGCTGAACAACAAAGCAGCGTTTATCAACAGCTGGATCTGTTTGGTGACATCTTTGAACGCATCCGCAGCCAATATGTCGAAGATGTAGACGAAGCCGAACTGATCGAAGCCGCGATCAACGGCATGCTGACATCTCTTGATCCTCATTCAAGCTTTCTGCCGCCGGATGATTTCACCGACATGCGTGAACAGACACGCGGTGAATTCGGCGGTCTGGGCATTGAAGTCACCCAGGAAGAAGGGTTTGTAAAAGTTGTCTCGCCTATGGATGGCACCCCTGCGGATGTCGCGGGCATGGAAGCCGGCGATTTCATCACCCATGTGGATGGTGAAAGCCTGTTGGGCCTGACCCTGAATGAAGCTGTTGAACTGATGCGTGGCCCTGTGGGTTCCGAAATCATCATCACCGTTGTACGCGAAGGCGCTGACGAACCTTTTGATGTGTCCATCATCCGCGACACCATCAAACTGACCGCTGTTCGCACCCGCACCGAAGGCAGCACCGTTGTTTTGCGCGTCACCACTTTCAACGACCAGACGTTTGATAATCTGGCCAGTGGCCTTGCTGAATCTGTTGAAGAACTGGGCGGCATGGAAAACGTGAACGGCTTTGTTCTTGATCTGCGCAACAACCCAGGTGGCCTTCTGAACCAGGCGATTGCGGTCTCTGATGCCTTTCTCAACGCTGGGGAAATCGTGTCCACCCGTGGTCGCAGCCCGGAAGATGGCGAACGCTGGAATGCGCGTGACGGGGATCTGACCGAAGGGCTACCAATTGTTGTACTGATCAACGGTGGTTCTGCATCTGCGTCTGAAATTGTGGCCGGTGCGCTGCAAGATCATCGTCGCGCAATCGTTGTGGGCACCCGCAGCTTTGGTAAAGGATCTGTTCAGACCATCATGCCGCTGCGTGGCGACGGTGCGATGCGTCTGACGACAGCGCGCTATTACACGCCATCTGGCCGTTCCATTCAGGCCCTGGGCGTGTCACCAGATATCGTTGTAGAACAACCACGTCGTGATCCCGAGACCTCCGAATCTGAGGAAGAAACACAGGGATTCTCACGAACAGAAGCGGACCTGCGTGGCAGTCTCGACAATGATTCCATCACGGAAGATGAGCGCCGTTTGCTGGAAGAAGAACGCGCCAAAGTCGAAGAAGCGGCACAGCTGCGCGAAGACGATTTCCAGCTTGCCTATGCCATCGACCTGTTAACGGGCCTGCGCGCACTTGGCGGCACTGAATAAAACACTTACGGGCGGGGTTTTCCCCGCCCGCTTACAACAGGATCTACCATGACACCCGAAGAAATCACTGCCCTGCCATACCGTAACAATGCTGGTGTCGTCCTTGTAAACAAAGACGGTTTGATCTTTGCGGGCAAACGCATTGATAACCCCGGTAACGCTTGGCAGATGCCCCAGGGGGGCGTGGACAAAGGCGAAGATGTCGGCGAAGCGGCCTTGCGTGAACTGGAAGAAGAAACCGGCGTGTCGCGTGATCTGGTCACCGTCGAAGCTGAAACCGCAGACTGGCTGACCTATGATCTGCCCCATGATCTGGTGCCCAATATCTGGAAGGGTAAATACCGCGGTCAGAAACAACGCTGGTATGTCATGCGCTTTCACGGGCAAGATTCGGACATCGACATTGAAAAAGACCATCCGGAATTTTCTGAATGGCAGTGGATGACGCCATCCGATCTGATCAACAGCATCGTCCCTTTCAAGCGTGATATTTATGTCGCGATTTTCGGCGAATTTGACACACATCTGCGCGGATAGTCGCTGGAATTCCTCCGGTCATTTCGCAACATAGACCTGCCCCATCAGTTCCCTATTCTGGCCCAGTATCCTCCGGAGTCCAGAAAGTTGCCTTACCGATTTCTTCTGTCATGTGTCGTAACGGGTTCACTTATGTGTGCGCTTCCTGCGATGGCGTCTGATTGCCCCCCATCATCCGGGATGGAGCAATTTCTGACAGCAGACCGAATTTCAGAATTCACAGTCGTGTCGGGCGATCTGCATATCAGTTCACAATATCGCATTCCCCAGACCCGTTTCGGACGCTTTATCTGGTACAATTTTCGCCGTGAACGCGTGCGTTTGCAGACATGGCAAGGCCATCTGACCGGCAATGTCATGACAGCTGACGGACAGATGCAACCGTTTGATCAGGCGATCTCTTTTAACTTGATTTGTGATGATCACGGCAGCTGCGACACGGATCTCGAAGTGCGCCGCAAACATGTATCTGGCCAGATCATGTTTCTTCAGCGTGGTGAAAACGGCAGGTTCGAAGTCAACATAAGCACCTGCGCTGTGCCCACCTATGCTGCCAGCAACGACGCTGTATCACGTGTTCAACAATGCCTAAGCGCAGGCGGCTGCTGAACACGCCCTGCAGGGTTTCGCCCCGGAAGACCAGGACAAAACACCTACAATCAATGTTGTCAGCGATTGCGCAAGCGACGCAGTACGTCTTGTGACGCAAAGCCGTCCGGTGTCACGCCGATCGACGCCTGATAAGCCCGGATCGCCGCAATGGTGTTTGGCCCAATAATGCCGTCAGTTCCGTCTGTGTCAAAACCCGCACGGGTCAGACGGCGCTGCAACTGTTGTTTCTGACGGAAAGACAGCGGTTCATATCCACGCGGCCAAGTGGCCTGAATAGCAGGGCCGCCCGCCAGACGATCCGCCAGATGCCCAACACCAATCACATAGGCATCCGCTGCATTATAGCGTTCAATCACATGGAAATTGTCAAAGATCATGAATGCCGCCCCCTGCGCACCACCTGGCAACAGGATTGAAGCACGCCCATGGTTTGGCACGGTCTGCCCACGGGTATCACGCACCCCCAAGGCCGCCCATTGCTGCGGACTTTTCTTAACCCGTTCACTGGTTTGCGTATAATCAAATCCTTGTGGCAGGACGACTTCGACACCCCATGGCTGCCCAAATGTCCAGCCGTGACGCGCCAGATAAGACGCGGTCGAGGCCAGCGCATCCGTCGGATCGTCAGACCAAATATCGCGTTTACCGTCCCCGGTGAAGTCCTGGGCATATTCCAGATAAGACGTCGGGATAAACTGCGTATGCCCCATGGCACCAGCCCAGCTTCCGGTCATATCACGTGGGCGCACATCGCCGTTTTGCAGGATCTTCAAAGCCGCAATCAACTGCGCCTCAAAGAAACGTCCCCGACGCCCATCAAAAGACAAAGTCGCCAGTGCGGAAATCAACGGCGTACTGCCCCGCGTCGCACCATAGGCACTTTCCAACCCCCAGACAGCGGCGACAATTTCTTTCTCAACGCGGTAATGGGCCTCTACCCGATCCAATACGCGGGAATTCTGGCGCAAGGCGCGCTGGCCATTGCGAATACGTGGTTCAGACACCGCGCCATCTAGGTATTCCCAAATCTGCTTGGTAAATTCCGCTTGATTGCGGTCCCGCGCGATCACGTCATCCAGATAGCGCACATTGCGAAATGCCGCATCAAATGTGCGTTGGGAAATACCGGCGGCACGCGCCCGGCTTTCAAAATTACGGATCCAGCGATCCAGCCCGTTTGCGCTCACCTCGATTGGGGTCACTTCCTGGCTCATACTGTCTCCGCCTGCCGTCACATCTGTTGTCACACCACTCACGCCCGAGGCAAATGCCCCCTGCGCGGCCAGCGTTATACCTGCTACAAAACTTAAAATACGCACGTTGTTCACCTGATTACTGCCCTATTTTTTTCTGACAGATTAACCAGGACCAGAAGAAAGGGAAAGCGCCCGGCGATTCGGACACTGTTTCAGGCTATTTCTTGCGTTTCCGGATCACTTTCCGCGCAGTTTTACGGGCGGGGCTGGTGCCCGGTGTTTTTCGGCTTTTGGTCTTTGGTTTTTTACCCGACCGTTTTGACGAAAAGCTGCGGCTGCCCCGGCCACCGCGCCCCCGCGGCAGTTCTTTACCATTCACAGCCAACAGTTCGACCATCAGACCACCAGTCACGGGAACGGCTTCTGCCAGACGCACAGTCACGGGCAGACCGATACTCAGACGGAAACCGCTGTCTTCGCCAGTCAGGCTTTGATCATCCGCATCAAACCGGAAATATTCACGCCCCAGCGATGACACAGGCACAAGCCCATCGGCACCCGTTTCATTCAGACGCACAAAGGCACCGAACCGGGCAATGCCGGAAATCTTGCCTTCCAGCTCATTGCCTACACGTTCCGACAAAAACGCCGCAAGATAGCGGTCCGTCGTGTCACGTTCCGCCGTCATGGACCGGCGTTCCGTTTCGGAAATCTGTGTACCTGTCTCGCGGATCTGTTGTTCATCCTGTGGCGACAAGCCGTCAAATTTATCTGCGGCCCCCTCCCACTGATGGGCGGAAATCAATGCGCGATGCACAATCAGATCTGCGTAACGACGAATGGGGGATGTGAAATGCGCATAGGATCGCAGGGCCAGACCAAAATGCCCGAAATGATCCGGCGCATAAAAGGCCTGCGTCATACTACGCAGGGTCGACATGTTGATCAGTTCGGCATGATCTGTGTCACGCGCCTGATTAAGAAGGCGGTTGAGATGCGCCGTTTTCAGCACCTGCCCTTTTGCCAGCGTCAGACCTGACGCAACCGCAGTTTCACGTAAGCTTTCCAGTTTTTCCGGGCTCGGTTCTTCATGTACGCGCAAAAGTAGGGGTTGCTTGCGTGCGATCAGCTCTTCCGCAGCGGCGACATTTGCCAGCACCATAAATTCTTCGATCAGCTTATGGGCATCCAAACGTTCAGAAAACGCAACAGATTGCACCTTGCCGTCATCCCCCAGAACGATCTTACGTTCTGGCAGATCCAATTCCAACGGTTGTCGATCTTCACGTGCAATCAATGTCGCGCGCCACGCCGCATAAAGAGGCTCTAACACAGGGGAAAGAAGCGGTTCACACTTCTCGTTCACGATGCCATCCATCGCGGCCTGCACTTCTTGATAGTTCAACGACGCATGAGAATTCATCAGCCCCCGGGTGAAGCGATGGGAAATTTTCTGTCCCTTGGCGTCGATCTGCATCCGAACCGCAATACAGGCGCGATCCACCCCTTCGTGCAGGGAACATAAATCACCAGACAGGCGATCCGGCAACATCGGCACAACGCGATCCGGGAAATAGGTGGAATTCCCACGTTTGCGCGCCTCGTGATCCAGTTCAGATCCTGGCGTCACATAATGGGCCACATCGGCAATCGCGACCCAGACGATAAAGCCGCCGGGGTTTTTCGGATCATCATCCGCATGGGCAAAACAGGCGTCATCATGATCGCGCGCATCATGTGGGTCGATCGTCACCAGCGGCATGTCACGCAGATCTTCGCGCCCATCCAGTGGCGCGGGTTTTGCACTGTCAGCCTCAGAAACAACCTCATCCGGGAAAGCATCCGGGATGCCATGCTGATGGATCGCAATCAGGGATACGGCTTTGGGTGCTGTCGGATCACCAAGGCGATCAACGATACGCGCAGACGGCAGACCCATACGAGATTTCGGCCCCGCGCGTTCTGCTTCGACCAACTCGCCATCGCGAGCATCGCCGGTGGCACCAGCTGCAATTTTCCATTCCTTATCCGACCCTTTTTCAACCGGCAATAATCGCCCGCCTTCATGGGTTTTTCGGAATATGCCAAGGATTCGCTGTGGATTAGACCCTATTTGGCGAATTAACACACCGTTATAGGCATGGTCTTCATCCGCGACTTCCTGCAGACGCACAAGAATGGTCACACCTTTCGCCAGTGCTGGTGCGCCGGCTTTTTCCAACATCAGAACACGTGGTGCGGCCCCTTCGCCTTGCCACTCCACGGGATAAGCAAATAGATCCCCGTCACTATCAGGGCCCGCGACTTTCAGCACCGCAACAGGCGGCAGTTTGTCCGGGTTGCGATAGGTCTTTTTACGCTTTTGCAAATGACCTTCCGCTTCAAGTTCCTTCAGGATCCGTTTTAGATCAATTCGGGCCGCGCCTTTGATGCCAAAGGCACGCGAAATATCACGTTTGGAAGTCTGGGTCGGGTTGTCGGAAATCCAAGCAAGGATTTCCTCTTTGGAAGGTATACGCATTGTCATGCGCTTGCCCTATCACGCCTGCGTTGAATTGGCGAGAGCACGCAGATCCGCGACCGTGTCCACATCACGCAACATGGAAACCTGCGCAATCCGATGATCCGGCAAGGTTTGTATCGTGTCAGCCAAGGCATGTTCTGTAGACCAGCGCACACCGTCAAACAGACGGGGCGGCACCGGGCGCGTGCGTTTCAGGCCGATCAGCCAATACCCACCGTCATCGGCTGGACCAAACACCGCATCATGATCACCCAGCGCTTTGAAAGCCTCGGAAATACGCGCCCGATTGATGCCAGGAATATCCGCCCCAATCACACAGACAGGGCCTAGGGGAATGGTTCGAAATTGTCGCCCCATCCGGTCACCAAGATCGCCGCCGCCCTGAGAAACACGCGGCACATCAACGGGCCAGACGCGGCTTTGAAGGCCTTCATGATCCGGCGTGACCGCCAAGATCAGATCCCAACGCGGATCACGTAATCGGCGGATAAGGGCGGCTGATTGATGACGAAACCACCAAGCGGATCGTGTCAGCCCAATATCGCGCCCCAACCGAGTTTTCACACGCCCCGGATGCGGTTCTTTCAACATCACGACAAGGCGCGGACGCCAGGGTTTCACAGCATCAGTTCCATATCACGATGATCAATTCCCGCGTCATCATATACCGGGCCAAACGCGGTGAAACCAAGGCCTTCATAAAACGGAATTGCATGGCACTGAGACCCTAATACAGCCTTTTTGGCACTTTCCAGGGTTCGCAGGTGATCAACACAGGCTTTAATCAACGCAGCCCCAACACCGGCGCCGCGCCCGTCTGCCAGCACACAAACACGACCAATTTTACCTGCATCTGCCTTCAATAGAATACGTGCGCAGCCTATCGGAATCCCGTCTTTTTCCGCCAAAAAGTGCAACGCTTCGCCGTCTTTGCCGTCAACTTCTTCCGCCTCAGGCACCGCCTGTTCCTCAATGAACACTTTGCGGCGCAATTGGTGGCAGGTGGCGATATCGCCGGTTAGGCTGACAATCAGACTCATGCGAAATAATCCTTCAGAATGCGGGAATAGATGCCTTTCAGTTGGGTGATCTGTTCGACTTCAACCCTTTCATCGACTTGATGCATGGTTTTGCCCACCAGGCCAAATTCCACCACCGGGCAATGGGCGCGCATGAACCGCGCATCAGACGTGCCGCCAGACGTGGACAACACCGGATCTATACCCGTTTCATCTTTCACGGATTTCGCGACCAGATCAGACAACGCCCCTGGAGGCGTTATAAAAGATTCGCCCGTGACTTTGGTCGTCAATTCCAGTGTCACACCTGTGTCGGCTTCAACCACGGCTTTTTCACGTTCCAGCCAGGCGATGATCGCCCCTGATGTCTGCACGTCGGAAAAACGAATATCAATCGCGCAACGGCAATGCGCCGGGATCACGTTGCTGGCGTCATTGCCGGTTTCAATCGCAGTGACCACCAATGTCGTCGGATCAAAATGATCACTGCCCGCATCCAGCTGATGCGACGACAAGCGATCCACCAGACGCGCCATCGCTGGCAGCGGGTTCAACGCTCGGTGCGGATAAGCGGAATGGCCCTGTTTTCCACGGGCGGTGAAATGTGCCTTCAGCGAACCGCGCCGTCCGATTTTAATCATTTCACCCATCTTCTCTGGGCAAGTGGGTTCCCCCACCAGACAATCTGTCATGATCTCACTGTTGTCGCCCATCCATTTTAGGATTTCGGTCGTACCATGCAGCGCCGGCCCTTCTTCGTCGCCCGTGATGGTGATCACAACGGCGCCGTCGGGGGGCGTATCCTGCACAAAATCAATCGCTGCCGCTACAAAAGCCGCCACTCCGGATTTCATATCCGTCGCACCACGTCCCTGCATAATGCCGTCGACAACTTCACCGCTGAAGGGATCAAAGCTCCAGGCGTCTGCATCCCCCACCGGTACAACGTCCGTGTGGCCATTAAACCCAAAGGACCGATTCGCGCCTTTCGCGCCCCAACGGGCGAAAAGATTGCTGGTCTCTTCCACATCAATACGCGTGCATTCAAAGCCTGCCTCTGTCAGCATCTCTTCCAGCAGCACAAGCGCGCCGCCTTCTATAGGTGTGACTGAAGGGCATTTGATCAGATCACCAGTCAGTTTCACGGGATCAATGGGCAGAGGGGACATTGCAGTTTCCTTAATGCGCAGGTTTATCGTCAAAAAACGGGGTCATCTGGGCGACAACCACCGAATTTTCATCCAATGCACGTTGCATCAGTTCACGTTCTTCTTCGCTAATCTCATGCCCCAATTCGATGCGTTCTTCCAACGTGCCATAACCCGTTACATCTAGGGGAGCCATATCTGCTTGCTTCAAGATCGCCACGGTTTCACGCACGGCTTCGGCTTCATCGACACCAGACGCGTAACACATCAGCGCTGCACCGGATGCTTCATCAGGCAGGCCATCGCCGTCTTTGCGCCCCACTTCAACCAGCAAAGTATACGCCTGCTGAGGCTTCTTTTCTTTCTTGATCTTATCGCTCATCGTCTGCCCTTTGCGCATTGCGGGTGTCTCAATTTTTCTATGCCGAATTTCATTCATAATATCCAGTAAAACCGCATGAATACCTTTTGCAATTCTCTGGTGAGAAATGTTAACTGCATCTACCATTTTCAAAGGAATGAGCATGCAGACTCATCGTTTGTCAGGGCTGTTCTCCTGGCTGCTTTTCTTACGGAAACTGGTACTTAGTGTTTTGTTATGTGTAAGTTTTCCGGCAATCGCCCAGGAACAGCCTCTTTCTGCTGACAACAGCGGGGTGCTGCGTTTCGCAACTGTGGAACGCCCACCATTTGCGATGGATATCGCAAATGACCCCCGTGGGTTTTCCATAGACCTGATGCGTGACATCGCATCTGAAATGGACCTCCGCGTTGAATTCCTGCCCTATGACAGTTTCCGCGAAATGTTCGAGGCTGTGACCCGAGGCGAAATTGATGGCGCGATTGCCAATATTTCGATCACCTCGGCGCGGGAAGAGATCATGGATTTCTCTCAGCCAATTATCGCATCCGGCCTGCAGATCATGTTGCATGACGAAAAAACAGGCAGCCCAGTGCTGGAAGCAATTTTCAATCTCGACATTCTGTTTGCAATCCTTGCCGCCTTTGGTCTTCTTGCCCTGGGCGGGCTTGTCATGTGGTGCCTCGAACGCAAAAGCCAACCCTACTTCGACCGCCCCATGACAGAAGCCTTCTTTCCGTCTTTCTGGTGGGCACTAAATCTTGTCGTAAATGGCGGATTTGAAGAGCGCGTACCACAATCACGCCCAGGCCGTGTGTTTGCTGTGCTTCTCGTGGTTTCGTCCCTGTTTATCGTATCGGTCTTTGTCGCCCAGATCACTGCGGCCATTACTCTGGGGGCCATCACTGAAGAAATCAATTCTCTGTCCGACATCGAAGAACGCCGCGTTGCGACCACCGAAGGATCAACCGCGTCTGCTTTTCTTGCGAAACGGGAAATTCAGCATCTGACAACAAAGGATTACACGTCACTGATCACCGGATTTGAAAACCGTGAATTTGATGCCGTTTTCTTTGATCAGCCAATGCTGTCCTGGTATGTGCGCAACCAACCTCCTGGCACGGTGCGCCTGCTGGATCGCGTGTTCCATCCGGAAAACTATGGGATCGCCTTGTCCGAAAACAGCCCATTACGTGAATCCGTAAACCGGGCTTTGCTAAACCTGCGTGAAAACGGGCGATATGACACGATCTATACCAAATGGTTTGGCGTCCGCTAACAAAAACGCCGGACCAATTAACGGCCCGGCGCATTCTAATCAGTGTCTAATCTGCGGTTTAGTCACGCAAAAGTTCGTTGATAGACGTCTTGGAACGTGTCCGTGCATCCACGCGCTTCACGATCACCGCACAATATAGGTTCACGCCGTTTTTGGACGGCATGGAACCGGCCACAACCACGGAACCGGACGGTACTTCGCCATACATGACTTCGCCGGTTTCTCGATCAACGATCTTGGTGGACTGGCCGATAAACACGCCCATGCCCAAAACAGACCCTTCACGCACGATGCAGCCTTCAACAACTTCGGAACGCGCGCCAATAAAGCAGTTATCCTCAATAATGGTCGGGCCAGCTTGCATGGGTTCAAGAACGCCACCGATGCCAACGCCACCGGACAGGTGAACATTTTTGCCGATCTGCGCGCAAGACCCAACAGTTGCCCAAGTGTCAACCATGGAGCCTTCGCCAACATAGGCGCCGATGTTCACGAAAGATGGCATCAAAACAGCGCCAGGGGCGACAAAGGCAGATTTACGCACAACGCAGTTCGGAACAGCGCGGAAACCGGCCTCTTTCCATTCCGCATCACCCCAGCCTTTGAATTTGCTGTCAACTTTATCCCACCAACCAGCGCCTTGTGGGCCACCTTCGTGCTGTTCCATATCTTTGATACGGAACCCCAGCAGCACGGCTTTCTTCGCCCATTGGTTCACATGCCAGTTGCCGTCTTCACGGGGTTCAGCCACGCGCAGTTTGCCACTGTCCAGCGCGTTCAGCGTGTCTTCAATCGCATCGCGCATTTCACCAGTGGTGGCAGAATTGATAGTATCGCGTGCGTCCCACGCGGCCTCGATGGCGGTTTCAAGCTGGGCATTAGACATGGTTTCAGGCTCCCGGAAGATACAAAGTTGGCGCTTCTTACCCGAAGATACCCCCTGCGTCATCCTCAGTTTGCGACGCCAGCGAAAACAGGCGCGTCGCAATGTGTTGAAAACAGGTGACTGGTATTCAGTCTGATCTGCCTGTAGCTGTTGAATGAACCTATTTTACGTAAGGAAACGCGATTTATGAGTGATAAGACTCCAAAGCACCCGATGCGCTTTGCCCGTCAGGATGTGGAAAAAGCAAAAGAGATCCCCGACACACCACAGACACGTGCACCCGCTTATCGTCTGGCCTTTTCTGATGAAGATTTCATGTGTCAGCCCGCCCTGCGTCCGGTGCGTCTGCAACTGGAACTTCTGAAAACCGAAATGGCCATGGAAGAACACGGGATTGAAAGCACAATCGTGATGTTTGGTGGTGCCCGTATTCCTGAGCCTGCGAAAAAAGACACAGCCCGCACACAGACCCTTGCCGATCTGTCCGCGTTTTATGACGAAGCCCGCGAATTCGCCCGCCTGATGACCCTGCGCAGCATGGAAAGCAACGGGCGTGAAGATGTGGTTGTCACCGGTGGCGGCCCTGGCGTGATGGAAGCGGGCAACCGTGGTGCCGTTGATGCGGGTGGCGCATCCATCGGTCTGAACATCGTGCTGCCCCACGAACAGGCACCAAATGAATATGTGACGCCTGAGCTATGCTTTAACTTCCACTATTTCGCGATCCGCAAGATGCATTTCCTGATGCGCGCCAAAGCGGTCTGCGTGTTCCCCGGTGGCTTTGGCACGCTCGATGAGATGTTCGAAGCTCTGACCCTGATCCAGACCGGCCGTATGGATCGTGTGCCGTTCCTGCTGTTTGGTAAGGAGTTCTGGGAAAAGATCATCAACTGGGACGCCCTGTCAGACGCCGGCACAATTGCTGCGGAAGACTTGGACCTGTTCCAGTTCGTTGACAGCGCACAGGAAGCAATTGATGCAATTGACGCTTGGGGCGAAAACCACGCCCGTGATGCGCTGCCTGGTCGTTAAGCCCAGCCGTCGCAGCGGTCCCAGACCTCGCCGTTTGTGACATGAAACCGGCCATAGCCGCCCGCCGATGTCAGGCAGGCATGGCCGGGCAGAATACGGACCTGGCTGCCGATGGGCAGCCGGGCGAAATCATCGGCACTGTTCACATGCACCGTGCCATGTTCCTGATGCACGCCATCAATCCGCAGGTTCAGTGGTTCAAGCGTCTCCGGATCACACAGCAGCCCATACCCCGCATCCGGCATGTGATTTTGCGCACCGATATCTTTTGACATCGCCAGTGCGCCCGCATCCACCGTCAGCACACCAGCCTTACGGTTATGGCCAACAACCGTCGCCAGCACCGTGATCGCCAGATCATCTAGGCTGCACATATTGCGCCCCACCTGGCACAGATCCCAGACCATATAGATCCCGGCGCGCACCTCGGTGATGCCTTCAAGGCTATTGGCATGCAGCACTGTCGGCGTGGACCCTATCGAAACAACCTCAACCTTGATCCCAGCCGCCCGGACCCGTTCGGCGGCACGCACAGCGGCGTGCACCTCCCCTTCAGCGATCTGCTGCACGCGGGCAATCTGATCGGTGGAATAGGAATGGCCCGCGTGGCTCATGATGCCTTTAAAGCTTGGCCCCAAAACCCGCGCGATTTCGATGATCGCACCATCATCACAATCAATCCCACCACGATGTTCGCCACAGTCTACCTCGACCAGAACCGGACAAGACAACCCGCGATCCACAATTGCCTGGGCCATTTCGATGGAATCAACAGACAGAACAATTGTCTTGCCCGTTTCAGCCTGAATGCGTTCTACACGGGCAAATTTATTGGGCGTAATGCCAACCGCATAAAGAATGTCATCAAACCCGGCGCGGGCGAAATATTCGGCTTCCTGCAGCGTTGAAACGGTGACCGCACCCATCCGGCCACCAGTGGCGATCTTTGCCACTTCGGCAGATTTTGCAGTCTTCAGATGCGGGCGCAAAGTCACCCCCATATCCGCGCAACGTGCGATCATTTTCGCGGCATTAGATTTCAACCTGTCGACATCAAGGATCAGTGCAGGTGTCTCTAATACGGCGAAATTCATGGTTTACCCCTTCAGGCCGGTTTCCGCCGCGATCTGTTTGCGGCTTTTGCGGGCGCGTTCTGTTTCTGACTTCAGCTGACCACAGGCCGCCATAATATCTTCCCCACGCGGTTTACGCACGGGCGAAGCATAACCCGCCTGATAGATGATCTCAGAGAACGCGCGAATGCGATTGTTTGATGACCGCTCATAAGGCGAACCGGGCCATTCGTTAAACGGGATCAGGTTCACTTTTGCAGGGATGCCTTTGATCAGTTCCACCAGACGATGCGCATCTTCATCCGTATCATTCACGCCCTTCAGCATGACATATTCAAAGGTAATGCGTTCAGAGTTCGACGCTTTGGGATAACTGCGCAGCGCCTCAACCAGTTTTTCCAGCGGCCAACGTTTGTTGATCGGCACCAGAACATCACGGACTTCATCTGTCGTCGCGTGGAAGGAAATCGCAAGCAGGCAACCGATTTCTTCGGCAGTCCGGGCCATTTCGGGCACAACGCCGGATGTGGACAGGGTAATGCGGCGGCGCGACAGGGAAATCCCTTCGGGATCCATCGCGATCTTCATCGCGTCACGTACGTTTTCAAAGTTATACAGCGGTTCGCCCATGCCCATCAGAACGATATTGGACAGTTTGCGTTTTGCTTCATCATTTGGGTTACGGCCAGGTTCGGGCCATTCATCCAGATCATCACGCGCCACCATCACCTGACCGATGATTTCACCGGCTGACAGGTTGCGCACCAATTTTTGCGTGCCCGTATGACAGAAGGTACAGGTCAGCGTGCAGCCGACTTGCGAAGAAATACACAGCGTGCCGCGGTCCGTTTCGGGGATATAGACGATCTCTACTTCATGCCCACCCGCGATGCGCACTAGATATTTGCGTGTGCCATCTTCCGACACCTGACGTGTGATCACTTCGGGCACGCGAACTTCGAACTTTTCAGCCAGCATCGCACGAAACGGCTTGGCAAGGTTTGTCATCTCATCAAAAGACCGCACGCCCTTTTGATAGATCCATTGCCAGATCTGGCCAGTGCGCATCTTCGCCTGCTTTTCAGGTGTGCCCGCTTCGATCAGGGCTTCACGCATGGCGGCACGTGTCAGCCCGACCAGATTGATCAGGGCAGAAGGGGCCTCTTTACGGGGCACAGTCAGCATATCAGGCGTAACGGGTGCGGCAGGTTTTTGGTCAGACATCACGGGCTCCGATGAAACAAGGGTGCCTCATAACGCAAAAAAGGGGCAATGGAAAGTTGCCCCTTTGCATTCGAATTTTCAAAAGGATCAGCCGCCGCAGCGCGTTTCGGCCTCTTCCACAGCAGCCGTAAAGCCCAGCAGGGAAAATGTATCTTTGGTCACTGTTCCACGCCCGGACCGACCGGTCAGCAATGCTGTTGCACCACGTTTCATCGCTGTCACGATCTTGGCGTCATCACCAGGGCTGGCAGCCCAGGCATTTTCGCCGGATGTAAACAGTTCATACGTGTTCTCACCGATGGCGATCTGCACGGTGGATCCGCTTGCAAATGGATAACCGCCCGCAAAAGAAACCTGACCAGCCACACTGGAAGCGGGGTTCCAGGTCACGAACATCTGAATGCGTCCACGGCGCACGGCCTTTGGGCGTCCATCGGAATCAGTATTCACTGTATCTTCCGGCCCTGACACAGCCCAGCACTGGGTGGGGTCATCATCGATGAAGACGCTCCAGGCGGTTTGTACCGCGACGCGGTTTTCAGTTGTTTCCTGTGCCCACACGCCTGATGCGGTCAGCATGGCAAGGCAAATTGCACCAATAGATTTGCGAGAGAAAAGTGATTTCATGTCGTTACAGCCTCCAGCTGCGTTGCCTCTGGTGATGTCAGCGGACCCTTATTCCTGATCCTGCACATCATATTTACCCGATAGCTTTACACTAATCAAAAAATGCAGTTGTTTGAAACCCCAATTCCCGTCCATCCTGGCGAAAACCTGCGCAGCATTACCCGGAGAAACCCCATGACAGCACCCGCAACACTGACCGAGATCTGGCGTGGCGACATTCTTGAATCAATTCATACCGGACATGTGGTGATCTCAGATCACAAGGGACAGATCCTGGAAAGCTGGGGCAACCCCGATCATATTACTTATCCACGGTCATCCTGCAAAATGATCCAGGCGTTGCCACTGGTGGAAAGTGGTGCGGCTGATGCCTATGGCCTGACGCCCGAACATCTGGCCTTGGCTTGTGCATCCCATCAAGGGGCATTCATCCACACAGATCGTGTTGGCAAATGGCTGTCGGCCTTGGATCTGGGGGAAAGTGACCTGCGCTGCGGTCCACAGGAACCGAACGATCTTCCCGCCCGCAATGCCCTGATCAAGACCGATGATTCGCCCTGCCAATTTCACAACAACTGTTCCGGCAAACATTCCGGGTTTCTGACCTGGAACAAACATATGGGCCACGGCGCAGATTATCATGATCCGACCCACCCGCTGCAGATTGCCATTAAAGAAGCTTTTGAAGACACCACCGGCGAAACGTCTCCGGGTTATGGCATCGATGGCTGTTCTGCCCCAAATTACGCAACTTCTGTTGCTGGCCTGGCCCGCGCAATGGGGTTCTTTGCCGGCGCGTCCGAAAATGGATCCGCCCGTGAAAAAGCCGCCGTGCGACTGCGTCAGGCTATGGCGCTACACCCGGATCTGGTCGCGGGCGAAACCCGCGCCTGTACCGAACTGATGCGCGCAACGGATGGCAAAGTATCGATCAAGACCGGTGCGGACGGTGTGTTCATCGCAATTATCCCAGAAAAGAAAATCGGCGTAGCGCTGAAAATCTCTGACGGTGCGACCCGTGCATCCGAATGCACCGTCGCCGCAATTTTGGTGAAGCTGGGCGTGTTAGACCCGAACCACCCCGCCACAAAGAAACGTCTAAACGCCCCGATCCTGAACTGGAACAAGGTGAATTGCGGAACAATAAAAGCTGCAGATTCCCTGAAATAGGGTCTGTTATTTAACAAATTCTGACTTCTGATAGCCTTGGATATACAACAGGGCTGTCAGATCACCGTGATTGATGCGCACATCACATTCGGCCTGCACAGACGGTTTCGCATGGGCTGCAACACCAGTGCCCGCCAGATGCAGCATCCCAAGATCATTCGCACCATCACCAACAGCAATCACATCCTGCGGCGTCAGACCCAGGCGCGTGGTGATTTCATTGACGGCAGTGATCTTTGCTTCGCGGCCCAGAATTGGCATTCCGACTTGGCCGGTCAATGCGCCGCCGGTATGTAACAACGTGTTCGCACGGTTCTCATCAAAACCTAGTTTGTCCGATACAGCCGCTGTGAAATCCGTAAACCCACCAGACACAAGCGCAGCATAGCCGCCATTGGCCTTCATCGTTTGCACAAGCGCGCGGCCACCGGGCACAAGCGTAATTCGACTGGCTAAAACAGTGTCTATTACAGTGCTTTTCAGCCCCTTCAACAGCGCGACACGTTCTTGCAGAGCATCCTCAAAATCAATCTCGCCATTCATGGCGCGCGCCGTGATTTCCACCACCTGATCGCCAATCCCTGCCTCTGCCGCCAGTTCGTCAATGCATTCTTGGGCGATCATCGTACTGTCCATATCAGCCACCAACACGACTTTTTTGCGCCCTTCCGTGGCCTGAACCACCAGATCAACCGCGATATTCTGTAGGTCTTGCCAAACATCCCAGCGATTATCCGGCATGGCAGGAATATCAAATTCCGCAGCTTCCCCTGCGGACAGCCAACGCAGCTCGGATCCGCCCCAGGCACTTTGGACAGAGTTCGCCAGAACAGGTTCCAGCATTCCGGGTTTCGCGATCATTGTGGCTGTGAACATAGGGCACCTGTCGTGTTTGAATTATGTTTGGCCGCATAACGACAATTTTTTGCTTGCGCCAGAAAAAAACGCTGCTATGCCCAAAGGTGGGACACCCTTCCCCAACGAAGGGCTTATATCTGGAAGGATATCATGACTGATATTGCACACCCGGCCACGCGGCCGGCCAATCCGCGTTTTTCATCTGGCCCTTGTGCCAAACCCCCTACATGGAATCTTGATGTATTGCGTGACGCGCCACTGGGCCGTTCGCATCGCGCAGCCGTTGGCAAAGCCAAGCTGAAAGCCGCGATCGAAGAGACGCGCGAACTGCTGAACATCCCTGCAGATTACAAGATCGGCATTGTGCCTGCATCCGACACGGGCGCTGTCGAAATGGCCCTGTGGAACCTTCTGGGCGCACGTCCGGTTGAAATGTTGGCTTGGGAAAGCTTTGGTTCAGGCTGGATCACCGATGTTGTGAAACAGCTGAAGATCGACGCAACTGTCAAAACCGCCGACTATGGTCAGATCGTTGATCTGGCGTCCGTTGATTTCAACAATGACGTTGTTTTCACTTGGAACGGCACCACATCTGGCGTGCGCGTGCCAAATGGCGACTGGATCGCAGATGACCGCTCAGGTCTGACCATCTGTGATGCAACAAGCGCTGCATTCGCGATGGAACTGCCCTGGGATAAGTTGGATGTGACGACCTATTCTTGGCAGAAAGTTCTGGGCGGCGAAGCGGCACATGGCATGATCATCCTATCGCCTCGTGCGGTCGAACGCCTTGAAACCTATGCGCCAGCTTGGCCCCTCCCGAAAATTTTCCGCCTGACAAAAGCGGGGAAACTGATCGACGGGATCTTTACCGGTGCAACCATCAACACGCCATCTATGTTGTGTGTTGAGGACTATCTGTTCGCGCTTTCATGGGCGCGTTCCGTTGGTGGACTGAAAGGCTTGATCGCCCGTGCGGACACGAATTCAGCTGCAATAGACTCTTTTTGCGCAGCAAATGACTGGATCGAAAACCTGGCGGAAGATGCAGCAACGCAGTCCAACACATCGGTTTGCCTAAAGTTCACAGACGCACGCATCACCGACGGTGCCACCTTCGCAAAAGCTGTTGCAAAACGTCTTGAAGCCGAAGGTGTCGCCTTTGATATGGGCGCTTATCGTGATGCCCCCGCCGGTCTGCGGATCTGGTGTGGTGCCACGGTTGAAACCAGCGATATCGAGGCCCTTCTTCCCTGGATCAAATGGGCCTTTGAAGCCGAGATCGCGCCTCTCTGAAGCATGTCTGAGCGCGCCTTTATCCGGCGCCTCCTCCCTTATATTCTCATAAAGGACCAACACCATGGCCCCTAAAGTACTCGTCTCTGATAAACTTTCCGAAACCGCCGTGCAGATTTTCCGTGATCGTGGCATCGACGTTGATTTCATGCCTGACCTTGGCAAAGACAAGGACAAGCTTGCTGAACTTATTGGTAAATATGATGGCCTTGCGATCCGTTCCGCAACCAAAGTCACGCCAACCATCCTTGCTGCGGCTGAAAACCTCAAGGTTGTAGCCCGCGCTGGCATCGGCACCGATAACGTCGATAAAGATGCCGCATCGAAAAAAGGTGTGATCGTCATGAACACGCCTTTTGGCAACATGATCACCACAGCCGAACATGCGATTGCAATGATGTTCGCGGTTGCGCGCCAGATCCCAGAGGCGTCCGCCAGCACCCATGCCGGCAAATGGGAGAAATCCAAATTCATGGGGGTTGAGCTGACCGGCAAGACCCTTGGCGTCATCGGCGCGGGCAATATTGGTGGCATCGTATGTGACCGTGCGCGCGGATTGAAAATGAAAGTGGTGGCTTATGATCCCTTCCTTGGTGAAGAAAAAGCCAAACACATGGGCGTTGAAAAGGTCGAGTTGGATGAACTGCTGAAACGCGCTGATTTCATCACGCTTCACGTGCCGTTGACGGATCAGACCCGCAATGTTCTGTCCCGTGAAAATCTCGAAAAAACAAAAAAAGGCGTGCGCATCATCAACTGTGCCCGAGGCGGTTTGATTGACGAGACAGCCCTGGCCGAGATGTTGCAGTCTGGTCATGTGGCTGGTGCTGCTTTGGATGTCTTTGCGGAAGAACCTGCCAAAGAAAACGTGCTGTTCAATCTGCCAAACGTCGTCTGCACCCCGCATCTTGGCGCGGCCACATCTGAAGCACAAGAAAACGTCGCCCTGCAGGTCGCCGAACAAATGTCCGATTACTTGCTCACCGGAGCTGTGACCAACGCGCTGAACATGCCATCCGTCACTGCGGAAGAAGCCAAAGTCATGGGGCCGTGGTTGCAACTGTCTGGTCACCTTGGTGCTTTTGTTGGTCAGATGACCGATGAGCCGGTGAAAGCGATCAACATTCTGTACGACGGCAACGTCGCCGAGATGAATCTTGAAGCCCTGAACTGTGGCGTCATCGCGGGCATCATGAAGCGTGCCAACCCTGATGTGAATATGGTATCAGCGCCCGTGGTCGCAAAAGAACGCGGCATTCAAATTTCCACCACCAATCAGGCAAAATCCGGCGCCTTTGACGGCTATATCAAGGTAACGGTCGTGACCGATAAGCGTGAACGGTCCGTTGCAGGCACCGTGTTTAGTGATGGAAAACCGCGGTTTATCCAGATCAAAGGCATTCAGGTTGATGCCGAGATCGGGCGTCACATGCTGTACACCACCAATGAAGATGTTCCTGGTATCATCGGTACATTGGGCCAAACCATGGGGGAAAACGGCGTGAACATCGCGAACTTTACCCTTGGTCGTTCAGCAGTTGGCGGCGAGGCGATTGCATTGCTTTATATCGATCATAAGGTGGATGACGCCGTGATTGATAATCTCAACAAAACCGGCATGTTCCAAAGCATCAAACCGCTGGAATTTGACGTCGTATAAGGATTGGTCATGCGCCACTACGCGATTGGGGATGTGCACGGGCACCTCGACAAACTGCAATCAGCCATGGCGTTGATTGCAGCAGATCGTGCCCATATGGATGACCCCAAAGCACCGGTGGTGCAGATCGGCGACCTTGTTGATCGCGGTCCCGATTCTAAGGGCGTGATCGAATTTATGATTGAAGGCGTGATCCGGGGCGAACCCTGGGTCACGCTCCTTGGCAACCATGACCGCCAGATGTTGTGGTGGCTGGAAAATCCAAACCGGCACGATCCAAATATGAAACCGGATTATCACTGGCTACATGACAGGATCGGCGGGCGGGCAACACTTGCGTCTTATGGTGTAGATACCACGGTCCCGGTTTCTGAAATGCTGACCCAGGCCCGCGATGTAATCCCGGATGACCACATTGATTTCCTGAACGCGATGCCAAACTATTACCGCCATGGGGATGTGTTTTTCGCCCACGCCGGCGTCAGACCCGGCATTGCCCTTGATCAACAGATTGAAGATGACTTGATCTGGATCCGTGGTGATTTTCACAATGCTACAGACGATCATGGCGCGTTGGTCGTTCACGGGCATACGCCTGTTGATGCGGCAACCCACTATGGCAACCGGATCAACATCGATTCAGGTGCCGGTTGGGGAAATGACCTATCTACGATTGTAATCGAAGGGCGGGATGCCTGGCTGTTGACGGATTCTGGGCGTGTTGCCATACCACCGATGTGATTGCAGGTGCAAAATCGGAAAAACTTCGCCGATTTACAATTGGCATAAAGTATTCACGAATTATTGAGTGAACATTTCCAATTTTCAGAGTAACAAACTGAAACACCTTGCGCCCCACCGGTGCAATGTATACAATCGCATACAGCAAGCCTGACCGGCCCGCCAGAGACGATTCTGAGACCGGTATCGGGCTATTCCTGTTAATAACAGCGCCGGAAACATCATGAGCCTCTATACCGACTATCTGAGTGAGATCGAGACCCGTAAAACCCAAGGTCTGCATCCGAAACCAATCGAAGATGACGCGCTTGTCGCTGAGATGATCGAACAGATCAAAGACAGCGGCAATGAACACCGCGAAACGTCCTTGAACTTCTTCATCTATAACACCCTGCCAGGCACGACATCTGCTGCGGGTGTAAAAGCGGCGTTTCTGAAAGACATCATCCTGGGGGCCGTTGAGGTATCTGAGATCTCTGCCGAATTCGCGTTTGAACTGCTGTCCCACATGAAGGGCGGGCCTTCTGTGGCTGTTCTGCTGGACCTGGCCCTGGGTGATGATGCGGCGATCGCGGCGCAGGCGGCTGAGGTTCTGAAAACTCAGGTCTTCCTGTATGAAGCCGACACAGATCGTCTGGAAGAGGCTTACAAGGCTGGCAACATTGTCGCGAAAGAACTGCTGGAAAGCTACGCCAAGGCGGAATTCTTTACCAAGCTTCCAGAGCTGGAAGAAGAGATCAAAGTTGTGACCTATATCGCTGGTATTGGCGATATTTCCACTGACCTTCTGTCCCCCGGTGCCGAAGCACATTCCCGCGCCGACCGTGAACTTCATGGTCAATGCATGTGTTCCCCGGAACAGCAGAAAGAAATCCAAGCCCTGCAAGCCGCACACCCAGATGCACGCGTTATGCTGATTGCGGAAAAAGGCACCATGGGTGTGGGGTCCTCCCGCATGTCCGGCGTGAACAACGTGGCGCTCTGGACTGGTAAGAAGGCCAGCCCTTATGTGCCGTTCATCAACATCGCCCCTGTTGTTGCGGGCACCAACGGTATTTCCCCGATCTTCCTGACCACGGTTGGCGTGACCGGCGGTATCGGCATTGACCTTGATAACTGGGTGAAAAAGCTGGATGCAGACGGCAATGTTGTTGAGGATGAAGACGGCGAAGCGGTTCTGGAGCAAACCTATTCCGTTGAAACCGGCAAGGTTCTGACCATCAACACCAAAACCAAGACCCTGCAAGATGCAGATGGCACCGTTCTGAAAGACGTGTCCGCTGCTTTCACCCCGCAAAAGATGGAATTCATGAAAGCCGGCGGTTCTTACGCCGTGGTCTTTGGCAAAAAGCTGCAGACATTTGCGGCTGGCGCCCTTGGCCAGGAGCTGAAGTCTGCTTACGCACCATCCAAGGAAATCTCTGTCGAAGGTCAGGGCCTGACCGCGGTTGAGAAAATCTTTAACCGCAACGCGCTTGGCACCACGCCGGGCAAGACCCTGCACGCCGGCTCTGACGTGCGTGTGAAGGTGAATGTTGTCGGTTCCCAGGACACCACCGGCCCGATGACCGCGCAGGAACTGGAAGCCATGGCGGCAACCGTGATTTCCCCATCTGTTGACATTGGTTATCAGTCCGGCTGTCACACAGCATCTGTCTGGGACAAAAAAGCCCAGGACAACATTCCTAAACTTATGAAATTCATGAATGATTTCGGCCTGATCACCGCACGTGATCCAAAGGGCGAATATCATGCGATGACCGATGTTATCCATAAGGTTCTGAACGATATCACCATTGATGACCGCGCGATCATTGTGGGCGGCGACAGCCACACACGTATGTCCAAAGGCGTGGCTTTTGGCGCTGACTCAGGCACTGTTGCGCTGGCGCTGGCGACTGGCGAAGCTGCAATGCCGATCCCGGAATCTGTGAAAGTGACCTTCAAGGGCAAAATGGCCGATCACATGGATTTCCGTGATGTTGTGCATGCGACCCAGGCACAGATGCTGGATCAGCATGATGACAACGTCTTCCAGGGCCGCATCATTGAGGTTCACATCGGCACGCTTCTGGCGGATCAGGCCTTTACCTTCACCGACTGGACCGCAGAGATGAAAGCGAAAGCTTCTGTCTGTATCTCCAACGATGAAACGCTGATCGGCTCTCTAGAACTGGCAAAATCCCGCATTCAGATCATGATCGACAAAGGTATGGACAATGAGAAAGCTGTTCTTGCCAACCTGAACAAGCTGGCCGATGCGCGGATTGCGGAACTTAAATCCGGTGAAGTGCCCGCGCTGGTCCCGGATAAGGACGCAAAATATTTCGCAGAGGTTGTGGTTGATCTGGACCAGATCGTTGAACCTATGATCGCGGATCCTGACGTCAACAACGATGATGTGTCCAAGCGCTACACCCATGACACCATCCGCCCTGTGTCCTATTACGGTGGCGAAAAGAAGGTGGACCTGGGCTTTATTGGATCCTGCATGGTGCATAAAGGCGATATGAAAATCGTCGCGCAGATGCTGCGCAATATCGAAAAGCAGAACGGTACAGTTGAATTCAACGCGCCGCTTGTGGTGGCAGCCCCGACCTACAACATCATTGATGAGCTGAAGGAAGAAGGCGACTGGGATATTCTGCAGAAATATTCCGGCTTTGAATTTGATGACATGTTCCCAAAGGCCCAGGCCCGTACGGAATATGAAAACATCATGTATCTGGAACGTCCTGGCTGTAGCCTTTGCATGGGCAACCAGGAAAAAGCCGCCAAGGGTGACACGGTTCTGGCCACATCCACACGCCTGTTCCAGGGCCGCGTTGTTGCTGATACGGCTGACAAAAAGGGTGAATCCCTGCTGGCATCCACCCCTGTTGTCGTCCTGGCTGCAGTTCTAGGTCGCACACCAACCCTGGCAGAATACAAAGCTGCCGTGGAAGGCATCAATCTGACGAAGTTCGCACCACCGCTGCAAAAGCCGCTGGACGCGAAATCAGTTCACTTTTGATAAAAACAAACCCGGCCGCAGTTCACTCTGCGGCCGGGCCTTTCTTCAGGACGTCCTGAAACACGCATTTTCCACTGAAATCGTCCCTAGTCGTTGCGGATCATGCCCGTCAACGCACCCGCTGCCAAAGCAGTGATCACCCAGCCGGCCAGTTTTGCAAACCAGCGGATCCACCAACCGTGCCAACCCCAAGGGCTGCGCGATGTGGATGGGGCCCAAGCGCTCTCCTGACCCAGATTAATAATCGGCACCATCAAATCCGCGGCATAGGCGAAGGGATGGAATGTCTCATAATCTTGTCCGGCCTGTCCAGGGGCCGACCAGAAAGCCGCCGGATTATCCGCATGTGTTTCCGTCGCAGACACCCAGCCCGCAGACACCAACAAGGGCGCTGCATCAGGTGCCATATCGCCTGCATCCCAAGTTTTTCCAAAATACCAGCCCAAGAACAGGATCAGCAGGGTCGAGATAAACAAAGCCCGTGCCGGACGATAACCGTACCCGACTGTAAACCTCAAAACAGGCTCTGTTGCGACTGAAATCGCATATTTAAGCCATGACCCGCTGCCGTGCATTAACCTTCTGTTTTCCGCCCGCAGCAGTCGTTCTTTATGCATTAAGACCGTCTTTGCATCACTGCGATGACCAAGGGTCGACAGGATAGACGCCAGGTGTTCATAGGGTTGCGCAGAAAATGGCATGTCCTCTGGGCGTCGCGCCAGCCAGTCAAGCCGCGCATAAACTGATGTATCCGTGTGCCGCGAGAAATCCGAATATATGAAACCATCCAGACGCAATGGATACGACGCCCCCGGCCCCGCCGGTTCATCCCGCAGACGTGCCACCTGCGCCCCTGCAAGGTTCACAATACCGGAACTGATCTGATTGTCAGAAAGATAGAGGATCCCATGCACATGGGCACGCGCCAGCGACAGTGCGATGGCTGCCCCATGTTCTTCGGTTGCGCCAAAGACTGCATTACTTGTCTCATCCATGCGTGAAATTGACGTACGGGTAATAAATACATCATGGGTGACCCGGGCCGAAGACAGGAAAATTGCACCGTCGCAAAACAGGGCGGAATCAGTGTCTGAATAAGGGTAATTGCCCAAATATAGCGATCCGTCCACACGTAACCCTGGGGCAAAAATTGCATCTTGCCCCTGGCTTTCGATCCGAAGGCCGCAAAATTGCAGATCCCCTTCGATCCGCGCACCGGCAAGGGCGACCTCCCCCTCGACACGACTGTCCCCCCGCAAATAAAGCGACCCCGAAAACCGGGTGTTATCAGCCGAAATACCCGTCAAATGACACGCCGAGAAATGCACACCACGCAACTGCGCATTCACAAGGTTTAGATCATCTGAGAAATGGCAGCTGGAAAAGGTCAGATCAAAAGGCAGTGACGCCCCCTGCAAATCCAGCGCGCCCTTAACCCAGGCCCCGCGCAGACGGATTCCTTTGGCGTCCACCCTTGTGTCTGGATCTAATAGAACGGCGCGCAAAAACTCTGCCCGGATCAGGCAATCTTCCTCACTTTTTTCAGGTAATTCACCGCCCGCAAAAACCGTGCGTTCGGGATAGGAAAGCCCATCCAACAGGCGGGTTTCCGCAGGGGAGATCGGTTGAAATGTCTCAAAACTCATGGGCAGAGAATTACATCTCTGCCCATGAAGGTAAAGGAAATCTCGAAATAGGCAAATGCCGCTATTTAGAGCCTGTTTTTGCCAGTTCAATCGCCTCTGACAACACCTGATTTTCGCCAATGTGATTGGCAAGTACCAGGATCAGGCGCGCGTTCAGCGCCTGAGATTCAGCATCGTCCAAGCCATCATGGGCTTCGATCAATTGTGCATAAAACCCATCATAATCGGCGATATTGGCTTTGGTGTTCAGCATGTCTTATGCTCCTTTCGCGCGTTGGATCGCTGCAGAAATATCAGTGGCTGACGGTGCTGCCCAACGCGCCGCAATATGTTGATCCGGGCGGAACAAGACGGTCACCCCACCTGCATCCCCCATGTATCGTTCTTTTAGTTCCGGTGACGGGTTCGCGATATGGATCTGCTTCACGCCTTCGGGCACTTCAGGTGCCGCAAAACCTGCCGTCATCACGGCGAACTCTCCGCCAATTCGATCCAACAACCAACCCGCATCAGTCGGCGCATCCGCCGCAGAAGATCCCGGACGCGTCCGGGCGGGGAAAGACCCTGTTTCAGGGGAATTCAGTGGCGATTGGTCATGGATCGCCGGAACAGACAGTCGTCCAGAATTCACCAGAGGGCGGGCAAATTCATTGTTTTGCGCCAGATCCAACACTGCATCCCGAAAAATACGGGACATCCCCGATTTGGGTGTAATGAAATCGGTGGACCGACTGGAATTCAGAATGTTTTCATCCGCAGCTTCGACCCGTTCATCGTTGTAGGTATCAAGCAGGCTGTCCGGCGCGTCGCCGTTGATTACAGCGGCAAGCTTCCAACATAGATTATCCGTATCCTGCAGGCCAGAGTTCGCGCCACGCGCGCCAAACGGGCTAACTTGATGCGCGGCATCCCCCGCGAACAACACCCGGCCATGACGGAACCGATCCATACGGCGACACTGGAAGGTGTAAACTGACACCCATTCCAGCTGGAATTTCGTATCCTTGCCAAGCATCGCTTCAAGGCGCGGGATAACATTCGCCGGTCGCATTTCTTCTTCGCGGTCGATATCCCAGCCTAGCTGTAAATCAATACGCCAGACGTCATCCGGTTGCTTGTGCAGAAGCGCGGACTGACCTTTGTTAAAGGGGGGATCAAACCAAAACCAGCGTTCGGTTGGAAAGTCTGCCTCCATGATCACATCCGCGATCAAAAAATTGTCTTCAAACACCCGCCCACCAAAATCACACCCCAGCATTCGACGTGTCGGGGAACCAGCGCCATCGCAGGGGATCAGCCAATCTGCCTCAAGGTTATAGGGGCCTTCAACAGTGTCTATTTCAAGGGAAACATGGGTTTCATGCGTTCCGATGGCAGACACTTTATTGCCACCGCGCAATTCAATATCCGCGCCTTCGGCCTGTAATGCACGCACCCGATCAACCAGATATTCTTCAAGGTAATATTGTTGCAAGTTAATGAAAGCCGGGCGTTTGTGACCGGTTTCAGGCAGCAGATCAAACGCATAAGTTTCGTCTTCGCCGTTAAAGACCCGGCCTTTATTCCAAGTCACACCCTTTTTAACCAAACGATCGCCAATGCCCAGCCGATCGGAGATTTCCAACATGCGTTTGGAAAAACAGATAGCGCGGGATCCGTGAGAGACTTTGTCATTCTCATCCACCACAACCACGGGAATGCCATGCTGTGCCAGATCAATCGCGGCAGCAAGGCCAACAGGGCCAGCGCCAATAACAACAACCTTATGACGGACAGGCGTGATCGCATCCTGATCCGGGCTGCGTTCATATGGGTACAGTGGTTTCTCAAATATCTTTGTCATGTCTCTCTCCGGCGTGTCTTTTCGTTGCCTTGCAGGCGCCCATCAAATGAAACGCATCCGCAAGGCAACGAAGAGTGGCTTAGCTTTGCAGATCTGCCCACATGTCCAGATCGCGTTGCGCGGTCCAAATGCGAGGGGTGTCAATGCCGCGGGCTTCGTCAAATGCGCGGGCCACGTTAAAGGGCAAGCAGTGTTCATAAATCGCGTATTCTGCAAATTTAGGGTCACATTCGGCGCGCACCGCATCCCATGCTTCCTTTAGGGAACCACCACGCGCAGCAACTTTTGCAGCCGGGCGATAGGTGCTTTCCACAAAATCACGGGTGTTCTCGATCGCGGCTTCGACCATCTCACGACCGACCAGCGCATCTCCGCGACCAGGGGCAATACAGACCGGATCAAACGACGCAATGTTATCAAGTGTGTCGCCCCAATCGGCAAAGTGACCGTCACCACAATAACAAGCGGAATGGTATTCAACGATGTCACCCGTGAACATCACCTCAGCATCCGGCACCCAAACAACGGCGTCGCCAGCGGTATGTGCGCGGCCAAGCTGCATGATATCAACGCGGCGCTTGCCAAGATAAACGGTCATCATGCCGTCAAAAGTGGTGGTCGGCCAGGTCAGCCCAGGGATGCTTTCATGCCCCTGAAACAGACGTGGGAAACGTTGAAATTCGCTGTCCCAATCTTCCTGACCACGTTCAACAACCATGGAACGCGCATCTTCAGACATGATGATTTGTGGCGCGTTAAATTCAGACGCGCCCAACACGCGCACAGCGTGATAATGGGTTAGAACAAGATGTGAAATCGGCTTGTCAGTGATCTTGCGAACCTCTTCGATCACCTTACTTGCCAGACGTGGAGTTGCCTGTGCTTCGATGATCATGACGCTTTCATCACCGATGATAACGCCTGAATTAGGGTCTCCTTCGGCGGTAAACGCATAAAGCCCGTCACCGATTTCAGTGAAGCTGATGTTCTTGTCTTCCATGTCCCCTTGGGATGCGAATGCTTTTGCCATGGTATGGATTTCCTTATTTTACAACCGTTCGGTCATGTGATTGATTGACGCCATGATACAGAAAAAACATATTCCCCTGCTTCTCACCGCCCTTGTTGTTCTGGCCACCGCCGCCATCCTTTTGTGGATGGGGCGAGAGCCGATTTGTAAATGTGGCTCCGTTAAACTTTGGTGGGGTAAAACCTTCAGTTCTGAAGGATCCCAGCACCTGACCGACTGGTACACGCCCAGCCATCTGATCCACGGCTTTATCTTCTTTGGTTTCTTGTGGCTTGTCGCCCGCCGTATGCCCCTTGGCTGGCGTCTGCTGATTGCCACCCTGATTGAGGCCGCTTGGGAGATTTCCGAAAACACCACCGCCGTGATTGAACATTATCGCACGGTCACGATTTCGCTCGATTATTTCGGGGACAGTGTTGTCAATTCCATGGCGGATATTGGCGCGATGATCCTTGGGTTTTGGTTGGCAAAACGTCTGCCGATCTGGGCAAGCCTGCTGATCGTGATCGGATTCGAGGTTTTCACCATGTTCATGATCCGCGACGGTTTGGCGCTGAACGTGATGATGCTGACATATCCGCTTGAGGTCGTGAAAGACTGGCAGGCGGCGATTGCGCCGATCCAATAAGGTCATTTCGCCACCTCAAACGCAATAAATTCAAGCCGATTGCCAAAGGGATCTTCCGTAAAGAAACGGTCCCGCCCGGCAATCGGCGCATCTGATTTAATGACGTGGCCAGCAGCTTTGATCTTGGCCTCAACCGACGCAAGATCATCCACCACAAAACAAGGGTGTGCCTTTTTTGCAGCGCAAAACGCATCCTCCACGCCAAGGTGGATTTCCGTTCCGTCCAGTTGGAACCAGCACCCACCACGCCCCTGAAGGGACGCGGGTTTTTCGATCTCCACAAGACCCAACACACCATGCCAGAAGGCACGCGCACGGGCCTCTTCACCTTTCGGCATGGCAAGCTGGATATGGTCAATGCGAAGCTTCATGTGGGTCTATTCCTGCGGAAAACCTTTGATCGCAGGCAAGATTTTGCCTTCACAATCACCGAAACCGATCTGATAGCCATTGCCTTTGGCGGCCCCTTTCAGGGTCAGCGTGTCACCATCTTCGATGAATGTACGCGTCTCGCCGGTATCAAGCGTAAAGGGTTCACGACCGGCCCAGGACAGTTCCATCAAGGATCCGTATTCCGATTTATTTGGACCGGAAATCGTGCCGGATCCCAACAGATCCCCGCCATTCATCGGCACGCCACCAACGGCGTGGTGACACAGCTGCTGGGCTGCGGAATAATACATGCGGCTGTAGTTGGTCTGCGCCACGGTGGTCGCTTTGTCGGCACCTTCAGGCTGCATCGTGACCTCAAGCGCGATATCAAACAGGCCCGGTTTGCTTTCTTTCAGGTAAGGCAAAAGTTCCTTATCGCGGGCGGGCGTTTCCGTACGAAAAGGTTCTAACGCGGCGGAAGTCACAATCCAAGGGCTGATGGATGTGCCAAAAGCCTTGCCCTGAAATGGGCCAAGCGGCTGGTATTCCCAGCCCTGAATGTCACGCGCGGACCAATCGTTCAGCAAGACATAGCCAAAGATCATATCATCGGCCTGATCAACGGTGATCGGTTGGCCCATCTCGGAAGATGTACCAACAATCGCGCCCATCTCAAGTTCGATATCAAGACGTTTACATGGACCAAAAGACGGCATTTCCGCATCTGGCGCTTTGCTTTGACCCAGCGGGCGGTGAATATCGGTGCCGGACACCACAACGGACGACGCGCGGCCATTATATCCGATTGGAATATGCAGCCAGTTCGCAGGTAAATCAGGGGAGCCTCGCAGGATCGCACCCATGTTTTGCGCGTGTTGTTTACCCGCGTAGAAATCCGTGTATTCGGACACGACAAACGGCAGGTGCATTTCTGCATCAGAAATCGCCACAAAGGCACGGGCGCGCATGTCGGCGTCATCGCGCAGAACAGTATCGCCATCTGCAGATAGGATGTCGATCAGGCGGGCGCGCAGGGCGTCCCAGGTCTCGCGACCGGCCTCCATGACTTCGTTCCAAAAGGGCAGATCCAGCATCGCGTCGCCATCTTCATCAAGGGCAATCACGCCTTCTTCTTCCAGATAGGCCACATCAAGGATCATATCCCCAATGGCAACGCCGCAACGCGGGTCTTCGTCGCCAGTGGTAAACACGCCATACGGCAGGTTGTTCAGGGGAAAGGGACAATCAGCAGAATTGGCGCTTTCAACCCAAGATTTCATCAGTTCGGACATTCGCGTTTCCTTAGTAAGTTCTTAACCCGCGTCGGGCTGGTTTTCAGGGCGCGCCGCATCAAAGGCGGGCAGTGCCAAGCAGGCCTGTTCAATCTCTAGCAGACGCGCAAAGGGTTTCATATCGGTGCCCCAGCGATGGGCGTTATAAAGTTGCGCCACAAGACAGACGTCAGCAAGGCTAGGAACATCAGAAAAGGCATATTTAGTGTCTGTTTTGATCATGGATTGAAAGGCGGTGAAGCCTTCTGTCATCCAATGATTCATCCAGGTCACGACCTCGTCTTGACTGCGCCCCAGCGCCTTTAACTGCCCGCCAACACGCAGGTTATTCACCGGGTGAACATCCAAGGCGATGGCGTGCGCAGCCGCTTGCATCTTTGCGCGTTCAATCGGATCAGCGGGCAGCAAGACTGGTTCTGGATACACACGTTCAAGGTAGTCCAAAATCGCCAAGGATTGCGTTAGAACCGTACCATCATCCAACACCAGCGCAGGCACGCCCTTACCGGGATTGATCGCCTGATAATCTTGCGCGCGCTGTTCGCCCTTCACCAGGTCCACCGGCAGGGTTTCAAACGCGACACCTTTCATGTGCAACGCAATGCGCACACGAAAGGAGGTGGTCGAACGCCAATAACTGTAAAGCTTCATCACGTTTATTTTTTCCCAGGCGTGCCGTCGAATTTCTTCTCGATCTCGTCCCAGCAGCTCATGTAATCGTCCTGCAAAGGTGCCTCATTCGCGGCAAAGGCAGTGATATGCTGCGGGAAGCGGGTTTCGAACATGAACGACATAGTATTGTCGAGTTTTTCTGGCCCAAGCTCTGTGTTAGAGGCTTTTTCAAACGCATCATTGTCCGGGCCATGTGGGATCATCATGTTGTGAAGCGACACGCCACCCGGGATGAACCCCTGTGGTTTGGCATCATATTGACCGTAAATATTGCCCATCAATTCGGACATGATGTTCTTGTGGTACCAAGGCGGACGGAAGGTGTCTTCCATGACCATCCAACGTTCGCGGAACAGCACGAAATCAATGTTCGCGGTGCCTGGCTGCCCGGATGGCGCGGTCAAAACGGTAAAGATCGACGGATCGGGGTGATCAAATAGGATGGAACCCACGGGGCAGTATGTTTTCAGGTCATATTTCACAGGCGCATAGTTGCCATGCCAAGCCACAACATCCAGAGGGGATTGATTGATATGGGTTTTATGGAACTGACCACACCATTTGATGGTCACGGTAGACGGCACTTCGCGATCTTCCCAAGCGGCCACAGGTGATTTGAAATCACGACGGTTCGCCATGCAATTCGCCCCAATCGGGCCACGACCTGGCAGTTCAAATTTCTGCCCGTAGTTTTCACAAACAAAACCACGTGCAGGACCTTCAACCACCTCAACACGGTACAAAAGCCCACGCGGGATGATCGCGATTTCCTGTGGGGCCACGTCCAGAATGCCCAGTTCGGTGTAAAACCGCAGAACACCGTCTTGCGGCACGACCAAGATCTCAGAATCAGCCGAGAAGAAGTAATCATCTTCCATGGTTTCGGTCGCCAGATACACATGTGTCGCCATGCCAACTTGGGTGTTCACATCCCCCGCCGTGGTCATGGTGCGCATGCCTGTTACGAAGGTCAGTTTTTCATCAGAATGCGGCACAGGATCCCAACGGTACTGACCAAGCGAGATCACATCAGGATCCACATTTGGCGCGGACTTCCAATATGGCATGTCGATTTTTTCGTACCGCGCAGAATGCTTTACGGATGGTCGAATGCGATAACACCAGGTACGCTCGTTCTGGTGGCTGGGGGCGGTAAAGGCCGTGCCCGTCAACTGTTCACCATAGAGACCATAGTTACATTTCTGCGGGCTGTTCATACCTTGCGGCAATGCATCTGGCAGGGCCTCGGTTTCGAAATCATTGCCGAATCCAGGCATGTAACCTTCATGTGCGCCAGGCAGAGAAGGGGCAATATTCATACGGGTTTGCTGTGTCATCAGGGCCTCCCAACCACAGAATGCATTAATTGACTTGCCTCCTTCATATCGTTGCAAATGCAACGAAGTCAATATGAACCGACCACACGGTCGAAAATATGTGTTTTCAGGACAAGCCCAACGCCGATCTTACATCAGGCAACTGACTGCGACTGACCGGTAGCTCACGCCCGTCTGACAGACAGGCAACGTGCCCTGTTCCCTGGCGATGCAAACGTTGAATATGGGCCACGGCTGCCCAATGAGATCGGTGCAAACGCACACCAGGCAAGCTTTCCAATTTTTCCGCAGCATCCGACAGACGGCCATGGATCAGATCACTGCCCTGTGTCGTTGTCACATCAAGATAGTGATCCTGGATCGAGATCGAGATCACATCATTGCCGAGATCCGGCTTCAGTTGGTTTAGAAACTGCCTAATCCGCGCCTGATCGGGGGACACAATTACGGGGGGATCCATCTGTTCAGGTGGCACAGACACGGGTGTATGCACCATCGCGAAAGGCCGGAGATCAACCAAAGCAATCGCCGTGCTGATGACACATAGTTTGAAATACAACCGATGTATTGGCACATGCAGCAATGTGTCATGCCCCAGAAAGATCACACCCAGCGAAGACATTATCAACGTGCCAGGAACCGCACCAACGATTACCCAGATCAGCATGCGCATATACCAAGGCTGCTTCCAGATGAACGACACACGCAACGAAAACAGCGCCAGCAGGTTCATAACCAGACCCACACCAATCACCGCAGCAGCCCAATAGGCAAACCTTGGCAGCAAAGACAAGGATTCATAAGTTCCGAAAGGACCAGTTGTCGCCAACACAACAACAGAAAGCCCGGTCACAATAAGTTTGTGATCCCAGTTGATATTAAAGTCGGCAATCGAAAGGTTCCTAGACACAGCCCACCTGCTTTAGAATGTTATTCGCGTAAAATATCGCGTTACTCACGTAACACAACTCACACATTCAGCCAGGTTGCGATACTGCACTTTTAAGGGGAGAGCCGCCTTTCGGGGCAATACTTTTCATCAGCAAGACCTTTTTCTCAGCTCTCCCTGGTTTTCCTCTTTATTGGTTTTCGACCTGTTAGCTGTTATACTTGCCCTGAGATGCGGGGATATTCACCCACATCTGAAGAAGAGCAAAGAAAATAACAAGAATGTCTGAACCCATACCTCACTTTATCTTAGAAGACTTCCTGCCCTACCAGCTTGCTGTTGCATCAACCCGTGTTTCACGCCGGTTCGAAAAGGAATATCGCGAACGCTTTGGCCTGACGGTGCCGGACTGGCGTGTTCTGGCCCATCTCAGCGCATCTGGCACGGTGTCTGTGCGTGAAATTCACCAGCGTGTCGATATGGATAAATCGAAAATAAGCCGCGCCGCCAGCCGTCTGGAAGATCGCGGATTGATCCACAAACGCGCCCACCCTACAGATCGCCGCCTGCTGGAACTGACCTTGACCGATCAGGGGCGTAATATTGTGGCGCAAATCACCCCACTTGCGAATGCTTACCAAGCTGAACTGATGGCCGAACTGGGCGACAATGCACAGCAAATGAAACAACAGCTGGCCCTGCTGGCAAAACGATCATTGTAAGCACCGCCGCAGCGTTCCAAAGCACGTGACGAAGCGTAATACTTTTCACCTCGCCATCAGACCCTAGACAGGGGGCAACCACTTTCGGAGGATCCCCCAATGACAGATATCGTAATTCTTGACGGCGCACGTACAGCAATCGGCACATTTGGTGGCAGCCTTGCCGCACTGACCCCTACTGACCTTGGCACACATGTGGCCAAAGCTGCACTGGAACGTTCGGGCGTTGATGGCGCGCAAATCGGTCATGTGGTGTATGGCAATGTGATCAACACAGAACCCAAAGACATGTATCTGGCGCGCGTCTCGGCCATGGGGGCCGGCGTACCTGACAGTGTGCCCGCGATGAATGTGAACCGTTTGTGCGGATCAGGCGCACAGGCAATTGTATCTGCATATCAGTCCTTGATTCTAGGTGATGCCGAATTTGCCCTGGCCGGTGGTGCCGAAAGCATGTCGCGCGCCCCTTACATTATGCCGGCCGCCCGCTTTGGTCAGAAAATGGGGGATGTGACGTCTCTTGATATGATGCTTGGCACGCTGAACTGCCCCTTTGGCAGCGGTCATATGGGCATTACTGCAGAAAATGTTGCGGGGGAACACGACGTCACCCGTCTGGACATGGATACATTCGCCCTGTCCAGCCAGTCCCGCGCCCAGGCCGCAATCGAAGCAGGCCATTTCACCAGCCAGATCGCCCCAATTGATGTACGCGTAAAACGTGACATGGTGCCATTTGACACGGATGAACACCCGAAAGCCACATCAGCTGACGCCCTCGCAGGTCTGCGCCCAGCCTTCAAGAAAGACGGCATGGTGACTGCGGGCAATGCGTCCGGCATCAATGACGGTGCAGCAGCGATGGTTCTGGCAACGGCAGATGCTGCCGAACGCGCGGGCCTTAAACCAAAGGCGCGTATTCTTGGCTATGCCCACGCGGGGGTGCGCCCAGAAGTGATGGGCATTGGCCCAGTGCCCGCCGTTCAAAAACTGTTTGAAAAAACGGGTCTGACGGGTTCTGATTTTGACGTGATCGAAAGCAACGAAGCCTTCGCAGCCCAAGCGATTGCCGTGAACAAAGAACTGGGCCTTGATCCGGCAAAGGTAAACCCAAATGGCGGCGCAATTGCACTTGGCCACCCCGTCGGGGCAACCGGGGCGATCATCACCATCAAAGCGATGTACGAACTGGAACGTATCAACGGAAAACGCGCGCTGATCACCATGTGCATCGGCGGCGGTCAGGGCATCGCACTGGCGATTGAACGCCTGTAAATGGGCACTTCCCCAAACACCCATCTTGGGCGGTTGGGGCATGTTTTACAGAAAAATATGCGTTAATCCGGCATGTTTCAGTGTCGGATTAACAGCTTATTCACCCTGATCTGAGAGTTTGACCCGAATATCTGTCATTCCAGGAGACACAGGGTGAGCCTGTCAGAAAAGCTTGCACATGAACGCCGCGGTCGCCTTGCCGCCGAGCGTCTGCTTGAACTCAAGCAGGTAGAACTTTTTGACGCCAACAAACGCCTGGGGCAACACGCCCTGCAACTGTCCGATCAGATCATCGAAAAACGCGAAGAAGCCGAACATCTGCGCGAAGAGGCAGAACATCTAAAGGGTGAAAATCATCAGGTGCGATCAGACCTAGACACCGCTGAACAGCGCCTTTGGAATTCGATCCAAACCCTGCAGGATGGTTTCGCAGTGTTTGACAGCGCGCAAAGATTGATTACGGCGAATGACAATTTCATCCAGCTTTTTGACGGGCTGGAAGAAGCGCAGCCAGGCGCAAGTTACAGCCGTCTTGTGGAACTTCTGGCGGAAGAAGGCGCTATTGATATTGGCCAAAAGCACCCTTCAGAATGGCAGGCTGAAATGCTTGAACGCTGGCTTTTGTCCAGTCCACCCGACATTATCGTTAAATTGTGGAACCAGCGGTTTATCAAGGTCATTGACCGTCGCGCTGCGAATGGCGACACGGTAACCTTGGCCCATGATATCACCGCCACGATCCGATATGAACAGGAATTGAAAGAAGCCCGCGACAAATCCGAAGCCGCCAATCGGGCCAAATCATCTTTCCTTGCCAACATGAGCCATGAATTACGCACCCCTATGAATGGCGTCGTTGGTATGGCGGATCTGTTGCAGGAAGGCGAACTGGATGACGAACAACAGCTTTATGTGGATACAATTAAAAGCTCTGGCGAGGCCCTGATCGTTATCATCAATGATGTATTGGACTATTCCAAAGTCGAAGCCGGAAAGCTGCAACTTCACCCGGAACCCTTTGATCTATTCCAGACATTGGATGAAATCTGCACCCTTCTGCGCCCAACGGCAACCGACAAGGGCCTGAAATTGTCTCTGCAATGGGAAGATGATCTGCCACGACAATTCATCGCAGACCCCGGGCGCATCCGTCAGGTGATGATCAATCTTCTTGGCAATGCCATTAAGTTCACATTGGAAGGGCAGGTGATACTGCGGGTCGCAGGCGTTGAAACCGCGGATTCAGAACGTATGTTGCTGCGGATTGAAATCGAAGACACAGGCATCGGCATTCCACCTGACCAGCTTGACCATATTTTTGGTGAATTTAATCAGGCAGAAGACGAACACAGCCGAAGCTTTGATGGCACGGGTCTTGGTCTGGCCATCACCCGGGAACTGGTCCAGCTGATGGGCGGCGATGTCTGGGTTGATTCCATTGTCGGTAAAGGGTCATGTTTTGGTCTGAAACTTCCCCTGCCCTTTCTGCCCCCCGAACTCAGTAATAACAAAATTATCGCGGGCCTGCATAAAACAGAAGAATGTGCCCCTGGCAGTGACACTGCAATCCCCCCCGATCCCTTGCCATCATCCATCGAAAATACACCGGAACAGGTCGATCCTTTACCGGATGCAGAGCCCAAAATTGAAAACCCCACACCTGAACCCACCGTGCAATTGCCCCGAAAAATGCGCGTACTTGCGGCGGAAGACAATAAAACCAACCGACTGGTGTTCAGTAAAATGGTGAAAACTCTGAATATTGATCTGAAATTCGCTGAAAACGGGCTGGAAGCCGTGGCGTTTTGGCAAGATTTCAAGCCTGATCTGATGTTCATGGATATTTCCATGCCAAAGATGGACGGCAAACAGGCCACCGCAGAAATCCGACGTCTGGAAAACGAAACGGGGCAATCCCCTGTGCCAATCGTTGCCGTGACAGCCCACGCAATGGACGGCGATTCAGATTCCATCTTCGCCGCCGGTGTGACACACTATCTGACAAAACCCTTAAAAAAAGCCCTTATCATTGAACAGATACAGGACGCCGTCCCGGAAAACTGCGCATCTCTCGAAGAGGATGAAGCCCGTTAACCGATACTGATTTCAGCCAGAAATGCGGTCCCGAAACGGTCTGTCCGCAATTCATCCATGCCCGGAATACTTGCAAGCGCCGCGATGCTTCCTGGGCGACGCTCGGCGATCTGGCGCAGGGTGCTTTGGCTGCAGGAAACCGGTTTATCGATCCCATCTTCGCCGCGCTGCAGATCCAGATGTACCTGCGCCAACCGATCAAACAATTCACCAGAAGGTTTTCCCGCCATTGAACGGCGCACCGGGTGCATATCTGCAGGCTTTTCCCCGGCGATAACTTCTAAAAAGGCCGCGCCATAGCTTTCCAGTTTTTTCGCCCCTACGCCCGACACCTGCGCCATTTGATCCAGATTGGCCGGGCGTGTTTCTGCCATTTCAATCAGGGTTTTATCATTGAAAATGATATAGGCAGGCACATTCGCGGTTTCTGCCAAGGCACGGCGCTTAGCTTTCAATGCGGACAACAGTGGCGCGTCATCTTCACTGACCAGTGTTTTGACGGCCGGCCTACGGGAAGTCGATTTACGGATACTGTCTTTGCGCAATTCGATCGTGGTTTCGTCACGCAACAATGGACGTGCGGCTTCGGTCATGCGCAGCGCACCAAAACGTTCACGGTCAGGGCGCACCAGATCATGCCCCATCATCTGACGGAAAATCCCCTGCCATTGTTGGCGCGTGTATTCCTGCCCCACGCCAAATGTCGGCAATTTTTCATGTCCGTGATGTTCAATTTTATCCGTGGTTTTACCCAGCAGGATCTCGATCAGATGCCCGGATCCAAAATATTCACCAGTGCGCAAAATTGCAGATAACGCTTTGCGCACAGCGGTGGTGCCGTCAAAGGTTTCCGGAGGGGTTTGACACAAATCGCAGTTTCCGCAGGGTTCCGCATCTTCACCGAAATATCCCAACAGCTTTACCCGCCGACACGCCAGTGATTCCGCCAGCCCCAGCAACGCATTTAGACGCCCGTGATCTGCCATGCGCCGTTCAGCGGGGGCAAGACCTTCGTCAATCTGGGTGCGGCGAAAACGAATGTCATCAGATCCGTAAAGCGTCAGAGTTTCCGCCGGCGCACCGTCCCGCCCGCCACGCCCGATTTCCTGATAATATGCTTCGATAGATTTGGGCAGATCCGCATGGGCAACCCAACGCACATCAGGCTTATCCACGCCCATGCCAAAGGCCACAGTCGCCGCCACCACCAGACCATCTTCGCGCTGGAACCGATTTTCGACCAATCGACGGTCATCCGCTTCCATACCACCATGATAGTGACAAGCGACATGTCCCGCATCATTCAGGGCCTTCGCCAGGCTTTCAGTTTTGGCCCGTGTGCCGCAATACACAATGCCCGATTGCCCTTTGCGCGCCGCAGCAAATTCAAGGATCTGATTGCGCGGCTGATTTTTCGCACGAAAGGCCAAATGCAGATTGGGTCGGTCAAACCCATGCAAAAACGTTTTCGGGGCCTCGCCATCAAACAGACGCGTGACAATTTCAGCCCGGGTTTCTTCATCCGCCGTTGCCGTGAAGGCGGCCAAAGGTACGCCCAATTGTTTCCGCAGCTCGCCGATACGCAGATAATCCGGGCGAAAATCATGCCCCCACTGACTGACACAATGGGCTTCGTCCACCGCGATCATGGTGCAGTTCGAACGTTGCAGCATATTTTGCGTGGCACCTGACGCCAGGCGTTCCGGTGCAAGATACAATAGCTTTAAACGCCCATCACGCAGCGCATCAAACACGGCATCCGTTTCTTCGTCCGTATTCTGAGATGTCAGCGCACCCGCTTCAACCCCGGCTTCACGCAGAGCGCGCACCTGATCCCGCATCAAAGCAATCAGGGGGGAAATAACAACTGTTACGCCATCACGAAACAAGGCAGGCAGTTGAAAACACAACGATTTCCCGCCACCCGTTGGCATGATAGCCAAAGTATTTTCACCACTATAGACGGCCTCGGCCACCTCGGCCTGACCGGGGCGGAAATCCGAAAACCCGAAAACAGAAGAAAGATTATCGCGAAGTGCCTGCATTGCCTGTGGATTTATCCGTGTTTTGAACGGTTATCACACAGGCAGGATTCAGCAGCAAGCACCCTAGCCCAGACCGAATAGGGCCGGAAGAATGATGCTGCGCAATGCGATCAATCCGACAAACGCGACAAGAGGCGCCAGATCAAGCGGGCGCGTATCAGGCAACACCTGACGGATCGGGGCATAGACAGGTTCCAGCAGACGGTTCAAACCCGTCCACAACTGCCAAACCAGAGGTTGTTGTGTGTTCAGTACCTGAAAGCTGATCAGCCAGCTCATGATAATATGCGCAATCATGATCATATAGGCGACACCAAGGATCAGCTGCAGCAGTTGATAAATTACCATTTTGTCCGGCTCCTGTATTTTGTTCCCTACGCAGTTATGCAATCTGCGGACATCACGCAAGGTTATGCTGGTCTTTTCCGCATTTGACGTTAACGACACAGAAAAATTCACAAGGGGCACATTATGTATCCGATATTCCGCATGGCCAAAGAAATCGCGATAAACTGGCGCGCCAAGCCTCTTGGTTTCTTTGAAACGCATGTATCCCACCATGTCTGCTGGCCCTGGGATCTGGATTTCTGGCTTGAATTGAACAACGGCCGCACCCTGACCATGTTTGATCTCGGACGTGTGCCCCACTCTATGCGCATTGGCATCATTGGCCTTGTGCGTAAAAAGGGCTGGGGCATGGCCGTTGCGGGTGTGTCTGTGCGCTATCGCAAGCGGGTGCGCGCGTTTCACAAAGTTGAAATGCGTACGCGTCTGATCGGTTGGGACGATCGTTTCGTCTATATGGAACAAAGCCTGTGGCGGAAAGAACACTGCACCGGTCATATGTTGCTGCGTGCCGCTGTCACAGATAAATCCGGCATCGTCGCCCCACACCGTGTGCCCGAAGCCATGGGAATTACATTGGAAAGTCCGGCATTGCCGGATTGGGCGCAGGCCTGGATCGATGCAGATGCCCAGCGCCCCTGGCCTCCGGAACCAAATCCTTACGACGGCTAAGCTGCATTGAACCTTGCCTGATGTCTACATTCCCTGTCATACCGTCTGAAACAGGTATTAAAGGGGCATGGTTTGGCCGAGATTTCATTGCGCAAAAAAGTATGGGGCTGGTTCTTTTTTGACTGGGCCAGTCAACCCTACAACACCCTGCTTCTGACCTTCATTTTCGGCCCCTACATCAAATCTGTCGTGGGCGATGGCGCCGAAGCCCAGGCGCTCTGGGGTTGGTATGTAGGTATGGCCGGTCTGATTATCGCGCTGACGGCCCCAATCCTAGGCGCTATTGCGGATAATGCAGGCAATCGCGTGCGCTGGATCTGGTTGTTTTCCATGATGTATGTCGTCGGATCAGCTGGATTATGGATGGCGACACCTGAAAACATGAACATAACCCTTGTGATGATTTTCTTTGTGGTCGGCCTGATCGGGATGGAGTTTGCAACGATCTTTACAAATTCCATGCTGCCAGATCTTGGACCACGCGAAGAAGTCGGACGCATTTCAGGCAACGGTTGGGCCTTTGGTTATATTGGCGGTCTTGTCACCCTTGTCATTATGCTTTTGTGTTTCGCAGAACAGGGCAATGGCAAAACTCTGATCGGGATTGACCCTTTGTTTGGATTTGATGCCAGTCAACGCGAAGGCACACGATTTGTGGGTCCGCTGACATCCATTTGGTTCATTCTAGGTATGATCCCGTTTTTCTTGTGGGTGCGCGATCCGAAACAGTCCACTGTGTCTGTGTTTAAAGTCACCGATGCGATCAAATCCTTGGGCCAGACCCTGTCACACCTGCCCGCCCAGCGCAGCCTGATGGCCTATCTTGTATCATCTATGTTCTACCGTGATGCGTTGAACGGTATCTTCACCTTCGGCGGCCTTTACGCGGCTGGTGTCCTTGAATGGAGCGTCGTTGACACGGGCATCTTCGGAATTCTCGCTATTATCACAGGGGCCATTTTCGCATGGATCGGTGGACGTGCCGACGCAAAATTCGGACCTAAACCCGTGATAACCATCTGTGTTTTGACCCTGACCGTCGTTGCCGTCCTTGTGGTGTTTGTGAATCGCGAAGCAGTCTTTGGCATTCCTGTCGGCCCCGATTCCAGCTTGCCCGATGTCGCCTTCTATATTCTCGGCGGCACCATTGGCGCGGCAGGTGGCGCACTGCAATCTGCCAGCCGAACCATGATGGTGCGTCAGGCCAACCCAGATCGTATGACCGAAGCATTTGGTCTTTATGCTCTGGCAGGCAAAGCGACATCTTTCCTGGCTCCTTTCTTGATTTTCTTTGTCACTTCCGCCACGGGCAGCCAGGTCTTGGGCATTACTCCGCTTATTGCGCTTTTCCTGATTGGTCTGATCTTGTTGAAATGGGTTAAACCTGATGGTGAGCAGTATTCGTAACGAGGCTATTTTATGAAACATCTTATTGTTTCCGCATTTCTGGTGCTTGGCACCAGCCTGTCCGGAACCACCGCCACACAGGCCCAGAACACGCCGGCCAAACAGCTATTTGGTGCCCATGATGATGCGTCATCTCAGCGGGCAAGATCCCATGGATCTTACGCCAAAGGCTGCCTTGCCGGTGGGGAACAACTGGCTGAAACTGGTCCGACATGGCAGGCGATGCGTCTGTCCCGCAACCGCAACTGGGCCCATCCGCGCACCGTTGACTTTGTACAACGACTGTCCCGCGAAGCCCGCCGAATTGGTTGGAACGGTTTGTATATCGGTGACATGTCACAACCCCGTGGCGGCCCCATGTTATCCGGTCACCGGTCACATCAGATTGGCCTGGACATCGATGTCTGGATGCGCCCGGCAATGAACCTGAACCTTTCACGCAATCGCCGTGAAAACATCAGCTCGATTTCCATGCGCCGCGCAGGTGGCGCCTTTGTGAATGACAACTGGACACCGGAACACCACGCCATCATGCGTGCCGCAGCCCAGGATCCTGAAGTTGCCCGCATCTTTGTGTTTCCGGGCGCGAAAGTTCAAATGTGCAACGATGAAACCGGTGATCGTGCTTGGCTGCGTAAGATCCGGCCTTGGTATGGGCATCATTATCATTTCCATGTGCGCCTGCGCTGTCAGCGCGGATCACGCAATTGCGAAGATCAGGCCCCGCCGCCCGCCGGTGATGGCTGCGCCGATGCACAACGTTGGGTGAATGACATTCTTGATCCGCCGCCCCCACAGCCACGCGATCCAAACGCCCCAGCCCCACAGCCACGGCGCGAACTGACACTGACAGATCTGCCCCGACAATGTGCTGGCGTTTTAGAAGCACGCTAATCCTTGCTCTGCTGTCCCCCGCTGCGATGGTGGGGGATCAGCTACCGCCTGCACAGGCTGTTTTCCTGGACAACTATACCGTCGGCAATCATATTCCGGGCTTTGGCGGCTTGTCAGGCCTTGAGATCAGTGAAAACGGCAACAGTTTCTTTGCCCTAAGCGATCGTTCCATTTTGTTTGAAGGGCAGTTTGCCCGACAGAATGAGCACATCACCGATGTTATGGTCCGCGCGCCAATCCCGCTTTTACAGGAAGGCGGTACAGCATTTCATGGAAAGTCGGGTGACAGCGAAGGGCTTGCCCTGACAAACGATGGGCGAATTGTCATTTCGTTTGAAGGTATCCCCCGCCTGTCTGCCCTCCCACACCCCCGGTTGCCAAGCGCTGGGTTAAATCGGTTTGAACGCCCTGACGATTTTCAGAAGATGCCTGAAAACGCCGCATTGGAAGCCCTTGCCGTAGATAGCGCCGGAACATTTTATACCCTGCCCGAAGACACACGTGACGGCAGTGATTTTCCCGTCTGGCGTTTTCGCGATAACATATGGGATCAACCCTTTCTAATCCCGCGCGTCGGGGACTATCTACCTGTGGGCGCTGATTTTTCTTCTGATGGTGATCTATATCTTCTGGAACGTCGCCTGGCACTTACCGGGTTTGCCAGCCGCATCCGCCGTTTCCGCATCTCTGGCAATATGATATCTGACGGCGAAATCATTCTGGAAACTGCCCCCGGCCAACACGACAATCTGGAAGGCATCGCCCTCTGGCGAGACGATCAAGGGCACATCCGCATCACCATGGTGTCAGACAACAATTACTTTATCCTCCAGCGCACTGAATTTGTGGAATACATGATCCCTTGATTTATCTGCGAACCTCATGTTAAAGCGCGCCGTCCCGTATGAGATGGGGCCGAGTTCTCCGCTACCTTGATAAAACGGGATCAAATCATGACACGTCTTATTCCTGGCATCATTGCCATGGCCGCCATTGTGGTTGCCTCTAACATCCTGGTTCAGTTCCTGCTGCTTGACGGCCTGCTGACATGGGGTGCTTTCACCTATCCTTTCGCTTTCCTCGTCACTGACCTGATGAACCGCATCTATGGGGCCCCTGCTGCCCGCAAAGTCGTTCTGGTGGGTTTCATCACCGGGGTGATCTGTTCCCTGATTGGCAGCCAGATCATGTTGCAGGGTGATGGTTTCGAATTTGCCGCCGTGCCGTTGCGCGTTGCCGTTGCATCTGGCGTTGCGTTCTTCTGCGCACAGATGTTGGATGTTGCGATCTTTGATCGCCTGCGCGAAGGCAGCTGGTGGCGTGCGCCGCTGGCGTCAACCTTCATCGGATCCATCGTAGACACAGCGCTGTTTTTCACCATCGCGTTTTCTGCGTCCGTCACCTTCTTTGGTGAAAATGCCGATGCTGCGATCAACTGGGCCTGGGGTCCTGCGCCCTTCCTGATAAGCGGCCCTGAAGCGCCTCTCTGGGTGACTCTCGCGGTGGCTGACTGGCTGGTAAAGGTTACGATTGCGTTAATCGCACTGGTCCCATTCCGTCTTTTCATCACAAAACTTTCACCAAATGCTGCGTAAAAAGTTTTGACAAACACAAAATATGTGCCAACCTGATGGTGTGAATAACAACCAGAAAGGAGGTGCCAATGATTATTGGGAAACAGGAGCAGCTGGTGAAGGTTACGAGTGGGGGCATATTCTGCAGGCAAACCTGACGAATATAAACCTGGCTCCGGGCCTGACGGCCCTGCTTGCCACCTCCAATTCTCGAGAAGAGCCTCTGCGATATCCGCAGAGGCTCTTTCATTTCGCGGGCCTGCAACGTAGTTTGAACAAATGCGAATTACCGACGACATAACCCTTGCGGACTGGGAACTTTCAGAAAGCTTCACCCGGTCATCCGGCCCAGGCGGGCAGAACGTGAATAAAGTCTCTACGGCAGTTGAATTGCGCTTTGAAGCAGCGCGCAGTCCTAACCTGTCAGACCCAGTCAAGAACCGGCTGAAACGGCTGGCCGGCCGCCGCTGGACATTAGAAGGCGCCTTAATCCTGCGCGTGGAAGACACCCGCAGTCAGGCCCGCAACCGGGAAATCGCACGGGAACGGCTGACTGAGCTGATCAGACAAGCAACGATACGCCCAAAACGGCGCATCGCAACAAAACCCACGCTGGGATCAAAACGCCGCCGAATGGACGCGAAAACACGCCGGGGGTCCGTCAAGAACCTGCGCGGAAAGGTAAACCCAGATGACTGAGACACTAAACATCGCGCTAGAAAACAGCTATGCGGATGATCTCTCTGGATTTTCCGTGTCCTGGAACGGTGATATGGTTCCAGCCCCAGAAATTGTACTGTTCAACACAGATCTGGCTGAAAATCTTGGGCTAGAAACCCTGAACAGCCCCGCAGGTGCACAGATCCTAACCGGGGCGCAAGCGCTTCCCATGTCAAAACCTGTGGCGATGGCCTATGCCGGGCATCAGTTCGGGAACTTTTCGCCCAAACTTGGGGACGGGCGCGCCCTGTTGTTGGGGGAAATCGTAACAGATCAACAACGGTTCGATTTGCACCTAAAGGGATCTGGGAAAACACCGTTTTCCCGGGGCGGCGACGGAAAAGCCGTGATCGGCCCGGTCTTGCGTGAATATATTATGGGCGAGGCCATGCATGCTTTGGGCATTCCCACCACCCGCGCACTGGCAGCCTGCACCACAGGCGAACAGATCATGCGACAGCATGGGCGGGAACCTGGCGCAGTTCTGGCACGCATTGCCTCCAGCCATATCCGCGTCGGCAGTTTTCAGTTTTTCGCGGCGCGTCAAGAAACCGATCAGGTCAGACAGCTTGCCGATTATGCCATCGCCCGACATGATCCTGACCTAGCAGATCAGGACGATAAATACCTGCAGTTTCTGATCCGGGTGTCAGAACGTCAGGCAAAACTTCTGGCGCAATGGATGTCTGTTGGTTTCGTACATGGCGTTATGAACACCGACAATATGACGATTTCCGGGGAAACAATCGATTACGGTCCCTGCGCCTTTATGGATCGTTACGATCCGCAGACCCTGTTCAGTTCCATCGATCACGCGGGGCGATACGCCTATGGCCGCCAACCGGTTATGGCACAATGGAACCTTGCCCGTTTCGCCGAAAGCCTTTTGGATCTGATCGCCCCTGGTGCCCCCGATACGGCGGTTCAACTGGCGGGGGATGTCGTGAATAACTTCATGCCAATGCATCTGAAGATTTGGGAAAACTTGATGCGTGCCAAATGTGGTCTGACGGCCCCCGATCCGTCAGACAAATCGTTGCTGTCCGGATTGTTTCAGCTTCTGGATGGCGCCAATGTGGATTACACAAGCTTTTTCCGGGCTTTACCTAATCAGAAAACAGTTATCTCACTGTTCACAGATCCTGGCCCAATTACGCAATGGCACGCGAAATGGCAGGCCCGCATTCAGACCGAAGAACGGCCTGAAACCCAGATATTTGCAGACATGGATGCGATAAATCCACTCTATATTCCGCGCAATCACATGGTCGAAGCCGCGCTAAAACAGGCGACTGAAACCGGCGATACGACACAGGTTGAACGGTTGATCAGCGTACTATCGACCCCATTCACAGAACAGGCCGGTGCCGCAGAATACAGCCGCCCAGCAGATCAAAGCGCCGCGCCATACAAAACTTTCTGTGGCACTTGATGGTTTCAAAACACCGCAAAACCCAACTATTATTTCCCAATACGCAATTTTAGTGTTAATATTTACCTATTGATTAAAGTTTCTGGACACCGGGGCATGCATTGGGGATGCGCAGAAAATATTTCCATGGGCGACACAGGCACGTTCTGGCCCTCATCACGGCTTTTAACCTATTTCCGGGACTAACCCTGGCGGATCAAGTGTTTAGATTGCGGCCCCCGAAGGCCTGTCGCCGACAGAGTACGCAATCGAAGTTGGCACGTCTGATGTCACGTCATTCACCACATTAAAAAACGGCGTGCTCGAAATCTCTCTGGGTGGATCCTTCGCGCCGGGCAGCTACATTGTCACAATCTATCGAAAAATCGGTGCCCGTTATGATGTCGCGGAACTTCATGACATCACCCTGGACGACACCGGTGAAAACCCGGTCACGATTACAGCAGATGCCACACATGAGGCGGGTCTGCGCAACGTAAACGGACAGGAAGAATCCTGGGCCAGCAGCAGCGGGCAACTCGATTTTGGCAACGAGGACGAAACCTTAACAGGATACATCGGATATCTGGGCAGTTCGCGTGTATTTGATCGCGTAAACGGGCGCAGCGTCAACCTGACAGAATACGCTCTGAGCTTTCACAAGGCCCTGGGAAACACCCACGCCACAGGCACAATCGGACATCAATCCCTAGGCTGGGATCCTTTGCTGGTGGGCAGCGAATCCCGGCGCGGTGCATCATTGTCCTTTACAAATGACACTGCCGGATACGAAATTTCGGCGTTTGGCCTGCGTACTGAGGACGCACAGGGGTTTGAAAATATCACAGGCCTGTCTGACAATCAGGACCGTATGGGAGGCCTGCGTTTTGCATTTACGACCCCGGATAAGAACCTGACAATCTCTGCCCAGATCTATGACGGTAAGGGAACTGCCTTTGGCGGGATAGATACCGGGGCTGGACGTGGATTTTCACTTGGGCTTGAAGGCCATTCTTCAAACAAACGTTTACGATATGGAATATTTGGTGCCCAAAGCGATTGGGATGAAGATGAGTCAGGGGCGCTGTTCGAAGAAAAACGCGGCAGAGCCATTCACGCATACGCCGATTACGATATTTGGACAGAAGACACAGGTGCAGGGACGCTAACCGCCGGAATATTATACGAAGCCATCGACACAAATTATTTCAGCCTTGCCAATCAGGGGGCCGTTCCTGGTGAAAAATCTTTGCAGATAACAGCCGATTATTACAATGAACGGCTGTCCCTGAATTTCAGCGCGGCAACATATGAAACCAACTATCGCGGCTCAGAACGTCTTGCGACCGACCGGATCAACAGCCTGTCTCTCAGCGGCAGTTGGCAGCTTGCTCCAGGTGAACTCTTCACCGGCAAAAGCCTAAACTTCGGTGTTTCAACAGATTGGCAGAAACGCCTTTCAACACCCCCCGCCATTTTCGCACCACACCAGGATTTCAACAGCGTCAGCGCCAATATCGGGTTAAGCCTGAACAATGACATCAGTACTGCAGATATCAGTTATAGCTTTACCCAACTGGACGACAAAAGCGCATTAAATGAAGATGAAACAATTCACCTTCTGTCGCTTGGGTATTCACGGGAAGTCAGCGATGTGTTCAGCCTGTCCGGCAACTTCAACTATAGCAAAAACCAGTCCCCGTTCGGGGATTTTGACAGCAATGGCACACAGATCATCGCTGAATGGGCCCCCCGCGACAGTGAATGGGATCTGCGCCTAGATATGGGCCTGACACGCACCAATGATCCTGCAGATGATGACGGGCATTATGTCGAAATATCGGCTATTCGGCCCATAGGTAAAACCTCAGAACTGGAATTTTTCGGGATCTGGCGCAAAGGGTCAGAAGCATATGAAAGCGGAAATTTTCATGACACGGTTATTGGCGTCACCTTGCGCGCCTTTACCGGTGCCTTGCAATAGAGAGCTGACATGACACATTTATTTTCCTGGCACATCACACATTCCCTGGCCTCTCTTCGCAATGCGATGCTGACCGTGGCTCTGGCCATTCTACTCATATGTGGTGTCGGATCCTCTGCCCAGGCGCAGCTTTTCATCACCAATCTGACAGCCCAACCGAATAGCGCATCCGTGAACCCGACCGGCGCAACATCCATCGCCATTCGCTGGCGCATCGAAGTGTTCAGCACCACGCCGGGCAGCGGGGTTCTAACATCGCCCTTCGGGACAATCATACCGGGAGGCACCCTAGGCGGCGTGGTCAACAGATCCTTCAGCCACAGCGGCAGCGGGGCAGAAACCTTCACGGTCATGGAAAACCTGATGGTGAACCGAAGTGTTGCAGCACAAATTGCAGGCGCCGGAAACGGCTTTTTTTCCCGCGAATTTCAAGTTGCCGGTGCTTTTCCGGGCTCTCCCTTGCCTGCAACGGTAACCTTGACGCCTTCGCCCAGCGGACAGCTGAGCTTTCACAATATTGCGCTGCGCTTTGACACAGGCGGCCAGTTTGCACGCGTCGATGGCAGTGCCGCACTAAGTGCCCACCTAGACGTCGCAACAAACGGGCGCGGCATTTTTCGGGGACATTGGGAAATTTCAGGCCCTGGATCCGCCGGGGGCAGCTTTCGCCGCCTACCAGGCAGCCAAGTGGTCAAGATGCTAAGTGGCGCAGGCCGCACGCATTTCGAAAGCCCGGCACTTCCCACGGCACGGGCGGGAATATATCGGGTGCGCTTCCTTCAAAACGGGGTTTCTTCTGACGACGTGCAGACAATCACCTATTCTGTTGGCCCGGATCGCAGGCGCAATCACACATTGCAATTGTTAACGCCTTCGGTGAACGCCGGGGTCGACAGCACCACAGTTTTCCGTTGGGAAAACATCACAAATGCAACACGTTACCGGGTTGAGTTTTATACAAATGGCACGACCGACTTCACGTCACACCGCCAGATCGCAGCCCACGACAGCCCATCACCCACAGCGCAATTGCGCAGTTTCACCCTATCGCGGCTGCCTGGACATGGGCAGATCTGGTGGCGAGTGGTCGCCTTTGATGGTGATGGAAATGCAATTTCTGCGTCGCCTGGGCGCCGGTTGCAATAGGTCACGATTCGTCCTGCAGCCACCGCCCTTTTCGAATGACACCCAATTCTTCCAACTGCCGCCAACCCGTATATCTATGGGAATACTGCGCATCCCACAGCGTTGGGCCCTGAGTGATTGCATCATAGTAATCATCGTATCGGTCGCTGTATGTAAAATGTTCCTGACGTTGTTTTTCTTCCGATGATTTGGCAATCACCGTATCCGTAAATTTCGTATGCAGCAGCGCACCTGTTGGCAGGTCATTACGCAGATCAAAGCCACCATTCAGGTAACGCGGTAATGCAAGATGCGTTGAACTGACATAGGCATCCCCACGAGACCAGCGGATCAACGGCGTTTTGTTAAGGTGCGGCGCATGCTCAGGGGTATCGCTGAAAAATGCGCGCATCCGCGGGCCGCCTTGAATGGACATACTTCTGTATTTTGGCTTCCATTCCCAAGCATAATCTTCGGCCGAAAACCACGGCAAGGTCTCGATCGGGTTCTCTGTTCTGGCCTGTTCGCCGATCGCACCCTCAGGATGCATATCCAGCATAATCGCCGCAAAAAACCGTGTGTCATGACGATCAAGCCAGGCTGTTAGATCCCGCAAAGAACGCTGATCACATCCGGGATAGACCAGAAGTTCATCAGCATCCACGGTCAGACACCAGTGGCCGGTTGCAAATTTCATCTGTAAATATGTCAGCCAGTCCACCCCAAACCGCGAGGCTTTATAGCTATGATCTGTTGACCAAAGCGACACATCTTTCTGTGTTTTCAGAAGCTCAGCAGAACCATCATCACTGCCGTTGTCCACAAACAGAAAATGCGAAATACCAAGGCACCGATAATGATCCAGAAAATGAGGCAGGCGTTCGATTTCATTTCTGACAGTCGACACCGCAAGAATGTCATCGGAACGGATCTGACCAGTACGATCCTGAATTATCTGCAATTCATTGCGTTTGCGCCAAGCCCGCAACAACAGCCGCCGACGGCGCAAGCGCAGCTTATATGCGTATGCCAGATCCCTAATGAAAGAAAACTGGCCATATGTGGTTGGATGGTTCAATAATCACGCCTGCTGATGGTGCAGCAAGGTTATCTTTTCACCGCCTTGTAGGAAACCCAAAATCAGCGGTCGTAATGGCCGTTTTGGTGCCAGCGCCAGGCATCTCGGATCATTTCGGACAGATTCGAACGCTGGGGCTTCCAACCCAGTTCAGCAATTGCACGCTGACTGCCTGAAACCAGCTTTGTACAATCCCCCGGGCGACGATCCCCCGTAGTGAACGGCACCGTCTGATTTGTCACCGACTGGCTATGATCGATAACTTCGCGCACGGAATAGCCAGACCCCGTACCCAGATTAAAGGCACGGCTGCCCTTACCATCTTCCAGCCATTTCAGCCCCAGAACATGAGCATCAACCAAATCCATCACATGTACGTAATCGCGAATACAAGTTCCATCAGGCGTGTCATAATCCGTGCCAAACACGGTCAGCGCATCTCGTTTTCCGCTGATTGCGTCCAGCATCAATGGAATAAGATGTGTTTCAGGCTGATGGAATTCCCCCACCTCACCTTCAGGGTCAGCACCGGCAACATTGAAGTAACGGAAAATGACGCTGTTCATGCCATGGCTTTGGCCAAAATTCGCAAGAATATCTTCGATCGCGCGCTTTGAGGCACCATAGGCATTGATCGGATGCTGCGCACAATCTTCATTCAGAACAACATTGTCCTGATCGCCATATGTCGCGCAGGTGGATGAAAACACGAAGTTCTTACACCCATATTTCGCAGCTGTTTCAATCAGGTTAAGTGATCCCAATACATTATTTTGCCAGTATTTCCCCGGCTCATGCATGCTTTCCCCCACCTGGCTAAGCGCTGCAAAATGCATCACGCCAATAGGGTTATATTCCTCAAATGCGGCGGCCACACTGGCGGCATCACAAAGATCACCTTCAAACAACGGCCCGTATTTCACGGCGTCCCGCCATCCGGTAACAAAATTATCAAATGTAACAGGCTGATAGCCCGCATTTTTCAACACTTTACAGGCGTGGGAACCAATATAGCCTGCCCCCCCGGTTACCAAAATGTTCTGCACGTTTATGTCCTGTTACTGCGCTGCCTGACGCAGCATCGTCATTTCATTCAGGAATTCAGAAAACTCATCCTGAAGGTCCGGCCGTGACAAGCCAAATGCAACGGTCGCTTGCAAAAAGCCGGCTTTAGATCCGCAATCAAAACGCTGACCGCGGAAACGGTAACCGAACACATCGTGACCGTTTTGAATTTCTTGAGCAATTGCATCGGTCAGCTGGATTTCACCGCCAGCGCCACGTTTAATATTGCTCAGGTTCTGAAGCACACGTGGTGCCAGAATATAGCGACCAATGACAGCCAGATTAGATGGCGCATCTTCTGCAGCAGGCTTTTCAACCATGCCCTTTACAGACACTTTTTCACCGTGATCTTCTTTAATATCAAGAACACCGTAAGATGATGTTTTATCCTGCGGCACTTCCATGGCTGCAACCATAGAACCACCTGTTTCTTCATAGGCTTCAATCATTTGCTGAAGACATGGCTTTTCAGCAGCAATCACATCGTCCGGCAGAATAACCGCAAAGGGTTCATTGGCGATCAGGCGACGCGCACACCATACAGCATGCCCAAGGCCCAATGCCTGATGCTGTCGGATATAGGCGATAGCACCGCTTTCCATGTTCGTCGATTTCAGCGCATCCAGCAGGTCATTCTTGCCCTTCTGGCGCAGAGACGCCTCAAGCTCGGGCGCGTGATCAAAATAGTCTTCCAGAGCACTTTTGCCCCGGGATGTCACAAAAATGAATTCTTTGATGCCGGCAGCACGCGCCTCATCAATCGCATATTGGATCAGAGGTCGATCAACCAGAGTCATAATTTCTTTAGGAATGGCTTTGGTCGCAGGAAGAAATCGGGTTCCCAGACCGGCAACGGGAAAGACAGCTTTGGTAACTTTACGCCGCATTGGGCTTAACTCCTGAACAAAATACGCGATTGCAGCTCTTTTTCATAACGAATATTCCTGTTTCGCTGCACAGACAACCCGTCTGTACCGATTTTGGATTTACCGTGTATACGCGACAAAAGTGAAACAAATCCTTATTGCTTCACGGAATTATGAACGGCCTCAGAAAAGTCGCAATTGAAGCTCTTTATCAACCAGCGCCTTCATTTTTCAAAACTGACTCAATTAATTGTAAATCTTCAGGATTATTCAGTTCCCAAAAGTGCTTGCCGCGTGCGTCAACTTCAACGCAGGTCACTTTTTCGCCGTTTTCTATAAAGCGTAACTGCTCCAGCCCTTCGGTTTTTTCCAGTACACCTTCGGGCCAAGATAGATATTTTTGCAACGCTTTCGGACGAAATGCATAAACGCCAACGTGGTGAAACACGGGTGCCGTGGCGTCAATCCCAGCGTCACCTCCGTATGGTAGCACCTCTTTTGAGAAATAGATTGCGTGGCCTTGATTTGTCATCAGCGCCGTTGTTCCACCAACGCGGCCCTGCGTGCGGTCATGACGAAATGCGGCAAGCGCGTCTTCGGATGTGCGCAACACAGGTGTTGCCATCAGATCTTTCGGCTTTGCCTGCAATGCTGCAATCAGATCTTCGACGAACCAAGGTGGGGTCAGTGGGGCATCGCCCTGAAAGTTCACCACGATATCATAATCATTGGCCTTATCGCCCAAGGCAGCCAAAGCAGACGCTGTGCGTTCTGTACCGTTGCGATTGCTTTCCGGTGTCATGACCACTTCTGCACCAAATGCTTCAGCGGCAGCAGAAATGCGTTCATCATCCGTTGCCACGACAACCCGATCCACACCCTTTACAGATGAGGCAGCTTCCCAACTCCGCTGGATCAGGGTTTTCTTCGTACCATCGGCCCCTTCTATCTCAACAAGAGGCTTACCTGGATAACGCGTGGATGCATAGCGAGCGGGAATAACAACGAGGACAGGCATTTATGGTTTCTCCAGCTTCACACCGGGGGCCGTGGCGATAAAGAATGGGTTTGCATAGCCTTCTTTGCCATAGATCAGTGGCGTATGATCATCAAAACGCACAACCAGCCCACCAGCACCGGTTACAACAGCATGGCCCGCAGCTGTATCCCATTCCATGGTCCGGCCCACGCGTGGGTAAAGATCGGCTTCGCCCGTCGCAACAAGGCAGAACTTCAATGAAGATCCCGCACTCTTGCTGTCAGCGACTTGATATTTGCCAATATAATCTTCTGTTGCCTGATCTCTGTGCGATTTAGAGGCAACAATCAACAGGGCAGAATTGTCTGGTTCCGACACCGAAATAGGCTGTGTCTCTCCAGCGGCATCCAGATCGAAATCACCTTTTTCCTCCACACTCTGACCGTCAGCCGTAGTGTAAAAGAGACGCCCCTTTGCAGGTGCATAAACAACACCGCGGGTTGGCACCCCATCTTCAACCAACGCAATATTGACGGTGAAATCACCGCGACGGTGAATGAATTCTTTGGTGCCATCCAGCGGATCAACAATCAGAAATGTCTTTCCCTGAAGCGTGTGACTGTCCGCCTGTTCTTCGGTCACCAGCATCACATCCGGGAACGCCGCGCGCAGCCCTGCGGAAATCAATGCATCCGCAGCTTCGTCGGCAACAGTCACCGGGCTTTCATCTGATTTCAGCTTCACGTCAAAATCGGGGCCGTTGTAGATTTCCATGATGCGCGCGCCGCCTTCCAGCGCCAAACGGCGGATGACGGGGATCAGTTCTTCATAATTCATCAGGGATACTCTCCTGCGGGGCCGTGGCCAGCCTATTGCGGTCATAATCGTAAAAGATTTTGTTCCTTATGGGCAGAAGTCACCAAAACAGCAAGTTTCCGCTGGAAAATTCATAGTAACTTTTCCGAACAGATGGCAGATTTGCAAAGCAATCCACCGCCTCACCCGCTTCTGCTGGAGATTATGCCTGGCTTCCTATATGGGTAGAACGACAAAAGACGGGGCAAACTGTGAACGAACATGTGAATATCCTGGTGATCGGGGCCGGATCAATTGGCAAACGCCACCACAATAACATTCTGGAACTAGGCGGAAAAAGCCAGATTATGTCCTGGCGCGACGGTGGATTGGATCGCGCAACCGAACTGATCAAAAGCGGCACTTTCAACGGTGCAGTCATCGCAACCGCGACCGACATCCGCCTGGAACTGGTTCAGCTATGCGCCACATATGATTTGCCGATGTATATCGAAAAACCTGTCGCCTTTGATCCGGATGAGCTGGCCAAAATCTATGCCATTCCAAAGGCATTGCAGGAACGATCCATCATCGGTTTCATGATGCGTTACCACCCTGCCTTGCAGGCCCTCGCACAACAGGATCTGTCCCAAACCTATGGGTTTAATCTGGAAATCGGCCATGATGTGAACCAATGGCGCGAAAACTGGGTGTTTTCAGAAAGCTACGCTGCCCGCCCCAATGGTGGTGGTGTATTGCTGGATCTCTGCCATGAAATCGACATGGCGCATTGCCTGTTTCCGCAGGCCCTGAACGTGGATGTCGCAAGCTTGGGCCATGACGATTATCCAAATGTTGATTTCGCCTCACGCATTACACTGCACGGTGAAAACTGCCCTTCTGGCACCGTCACAATGGATTATCTCTCCCCCGTCAGCACCCGCAAAATTGCGCTGCGTGGCATGGATGCGTTGCATGATTTCAACCTTGGTGCGCAAGACTATCGTATTTCCCGCGCGGGGGGCATTGAAACCCTTGATCTGCCACTGGAACGCAATGAAATGTTCCACGGGATCATGCGCGACTTCCTAGCGTTGGTGCAGGGCAAGGCCCCATCCGACAACCCGCTTCTGCCACGTATGGACAAGGTCTATGACAGTTGCGATCTGATCGCGCGCGCCTGGCAAGCACGAAAATTCCACAATAAAATCACAGGATTTGTCTCATGATCATTGGCCATATTGGCGCGCGTAAGGGCAGCAAAGGCGTGCCCGGTAAAAACTTCCGCGATCTCTGCGGCAAGCCCCTGATGGATTGGTCCTTGGATCAGCTGTTTGAAAGCCACCGTGTGGATGCAGTTGTTTTTTCCACCGATTGCCCGGACATGTACGCCCATGCGGTGAAGAAGGGTGCGCTGGAAATTGGCCTGCGCCCCGCCCATCTGGCCAATGACACCGCTGGGAAGTGGAATGTTTGGCAGCACGCCCTAGAAGAAGCCGAAAAGATAACCGGCACCGCAAGCGCATTTCTTGATCTGGATTGTACATCGCCCCTGCGCATTGCCGAAGACATCGACAAGGCGTTGGATCTGTTTTTCGCGGAAAAGCCAGACATGGTCATGTCCTGTTGTGATGCACGTAAGAACCCCTATTTCAACCTTGTTGAGCCGGATGAAAGTGGTGCTTTGCATGTGTCAAAGCCCCTGCCCGGCGGCGTCGTTGCCCGCCAACAGGCCCCCATCGTCTATGAACATGCGGCGTCAACCTATGTGGTTGATCCCGCCTATTTGAAACGCGCCGAGGCCCTATTTGAGGGCCGGGTGATCCCCTATGTTATGCCCGCTTCGCGGTGCCTTGATATCGACGAAGAGTTTGATTTTCGTCTTGTGAAACTTCTGATGCAGGAGCAGCTTAATGGATAAGCAACTGAGTGATAAAACAATTTTTCTGACCGGTGCCGGTGGCGTGTTGGGCAGCACATATATTCGTCGCATGTTGGCGGGCGGTGCCACAATCGTCGCAAGCGACCTGCCCGGCCACCGCGCCGATGCGCTGAAGGAAGAACACGGGGACAATCCCGCGTTCAATTTCTTTGAACTGGATGTGTCCAGCGAGGAACAAGTCACCGAAATCTTCAAGCAGGTACAAGGCGCGGGCCTGAATCCGAATGTGGTTCTGAACAACGCCGCCATCACTGGTGAAATGCTGATGGGCGCGGGCAAAAGCTTTCCTGATTTTGCCAATACCACGGTGGATGATTGGGAAAAAACCCTGCGCACCAACCTGACCGGTGCCTTCATGGTTGCCCGCCAAATGGATCGCGATATTGTCGGAAAATACCCATCCACCCTGATCAACGTCGCCTCTATGTATGCGCTGAACGGGCCCCACCACGAAATTTACGACGGCATGCCGTTTAAGAATTTCTCAGCCTATTCAACGACAAAGGCAGGCGTGCACGGCCTGACATTGTGGCTGGCTGGATATTGGGCACCGCGCAAAGCGACCGTTAACACAATTTCCCCAGGCGCAGTTTTCAACGGCCATTCCGAGGAATTCCAGAAACGCGTCAGCAATCTGATCATGGCGGGTCGTATGGCTGAGCCAGATGAAATCGCCGATGCGATGCTGTTCCTTTGTTCGTCACAATCCGCCTATATGACCGGTCAAATGATCAATGTTGATGGTGGTTTCAGCGGCTGGTAACAGCGCTTAGCAATTCAGGCAGCGCGTCGATTGTCCGGCGCGTCGCCCCGGCATGGGCGGCATAGAATACATCTATGTCGCCTTTTATTTCGCCCAATGCGTTCGGACCAAGGGCGCGGATCAAGTCGTCATCGGTCTGCAAATGCTGCACAACACCCGCCTCAATCGCTTCGAACGCCGGGTATTCGATTGTCCATATTTCAGGCCCGACCAGAACGGGTTTGCGTACGGCCAGCGGTTCAATCACATTATGCGCGCCCTTCGGGTGAAAACCGCCACCAACAATCACCTGATCCGCCAGTGACAGGTAAAAATACATTTCCCCCATACTGTCACCCAACAACACATCACACCCGGCCAAATCAGCAGTCAAATCAAGGGCATCCCCCAGAACATCACTGCGCTTCATCACATTCAGACCCGCGGCAGAAAGCAACGCGCCGGTTTCATCAAAGCGTTCCGGCGCGCGGGGCACATAAATGAACAAAGGCGGTGTTTTCCCGGCCTTCAACCACGCCGCACGTGCGGTTTTAATCCCAGCGATATAGGTCTCATCTTCGCCCAAAACCACACTCGCCAGCGTCACCACCGGACGTAACAGATTGGGCTTTATGACCGCCGCCGCCTGTAACAGGTGTGGCGCAATGGGTTGATCGAAACGCAACTCTCCCGTCACAGCGATATTTGTGGCACCAAGGCTACGAAACCTGTCCGCCTGCAAATCCGATTTCGCCAACACACCGGCAAACCCACCCACCAATTCCGCGCGCATTCTGCCCTGATCACGCTCAAAACTTTTGGTTGGATATTGCCCATTACAGATGAACAAGGGCACCCCGTGTTTATGACAAGACGCTATCATACGCGGCCAGTATTCGACCTCCATCACCAGGCCATATTTCGGGCGGAAAGATTGAAAAAACTTGCGAAAACACCAGTCAAATTCAAACGGCACCCAAATGATCGACATCTGATTATTTGCAATGGCTTCCGGAAATTGTTTACGCGCCTCACGTCGTCCCGCAGGGGTAAAGTTTGTGATCACGATTTTTTCGCCACGCTCCAACAGAGCCGAAATTAACGGCACAGCAGAACGGAATTCTCCCAGAGACACAGCATGCACCCAGACGCCATTGGTCACGGGTTTGTCTATATACGCCCCAAAACGTTCATTCAGGAATTCGCGATACATCCCGTCTTTGCGCCCGCGCCAGAACAGATACAGCATAGCAAAAGGAAACAACGCAACCCAAAGCAACGTGTAAAATCGCAAGAACCAACGCATGCGGGGGCTGGGAAAACTGTGAACACTCATGATTTCAACATTCCCGTCAATTCATCCGCAAGATCATACACCGTGCGTCCCATCTTGTCCGCCACCACGCGCGCACGCGGGGGCATATCCAGTGTCGCGTCATCGATTAAAGCCGCAAACAAACCGTCGGTATCAGACGTTTCCAGCGCCGCATTTTCTGCATGTAACGCTTTCATATCAGGGATAAAGTTCGCCATATTCGGCCCATGCAGAATAGCACAATCCAGTTGCGCAGCCTCCCAAGGGTTATGACCGCCAATGTCACCAAAACTACCGCCAATCAACGCGCGACGGGCAAGGCGATACCACAAACCCAGCTCTCCGAATGTATCAGAAACAAACACCTGAGTATGAACAGAAGGTAAATGCGTTTCGCCGCGAAATGCCAGCGTCATCCCATTCTTCGCAGCCCCGGCACGCAAAGTGTCCATCTCAGATGGATTGCGTGGGGCGACGATCAAAAGGGCATCAGGCTGCACGTCTAACAGACGTTTATGCGCCTCAAGGGCCATGGTTTCATCTGCTGGATGCGTTGATGTCGCGGCCCAAATCATCCGCCCCTGGGTGGACTCCTGCAGCGTTTGCAGATCCCCTGCATCCGCAGCCAGTGGCGCACATCCAGCCTTCAGCGTTGGGTGGGTTTTCACATCCAATGCACCCAATTTCGCTAGGCGATCCGCCGTTTGAGGATCTTGCCCCGCAACATAAGAAAAGCGTTGGTACACACTTTGATATAACCGTTTGAACCGGCTCCGGCTTTCAAAGGCGTCTGATGTCAGGCGGCCATTGATCAAGGCCAGAGGAATGCCCTGTTTGTGGATTTCAAACACATGATTTGGCCAGATCTCCTGTTCTGACCAGATGCTTAAATCGGGTTGCCAGTGATCCAGAAACGCACGGATATATCGCGGATGATCAAGCGGCAAAAATTGATGCACCGTGTTGGCTGGCGCATTTTTTTCAAACACTTTCGACGACGCAAGCGTGCCACTTGTGACCAGAAAATTCAGATCAGCATCGCGGGCATGCAAGGCGTCGATCAGACCACGCAAAGCCAGAACTTCGCCCAGGCCGACCGCATGCAGCCAGATCAACCTGCCAGCCGGGCGGGGCAATGTGGCCTGCCCTAGCTTTTCAATCCAGCGACTGTCGTGTTCTTTTCCCTTTGCGATGCGTTTTCGCAGATGGCGCCTGGCAATCAGCGGGATAAGGCCCGTCAGGGTTCGGTATGCACGATAGCTTAAGGGCGTCTCAAACCGCATCCACGAACTCTTTTTGCAAGCCACTCTGCCAAAATTCAGGGTTTTGCAGCGTGGTTACAAAGCGTTCTGTGGCGTTGCCTTCCCCAAAAGCTGTGTGGGGTTCATACCGCTTACCCCATTGATTTGTCAGAAACGCACGGATCGCAATTTCATCTGTGGCCGCTGCATTATGCACCGACGGCGCCTGGGCGCGATTGGTCTGACGGCTGCCGACATCAAGGGACGGCACACCAAGGAACGGCACTTCGCGCACACCGGCAGAACTGTTGCCAACCATGACAGATGCATTTTTCATCAGTTCAGAAAAATGAGCGAACCGCATAGATGGAATGGCACGAAACTGATCAGATGGCAGGGCGTTAATGATGTCAAAAATCGCCTCGGACCCGGGGTCATTATTGGGCAGGATCAGCACAAAGTTTTTACCGGATGCCTGCAACTGACCATACAGCGCCTGGGCTTGCGCGCCCATTTGATCTGCCTCGGATGTCACGGGATGAAAAACGCAGATACCATAGTCATCAAAACCAATGTCATACCGTGCTTTCACCTCTTCCAGCGTCACACCGGATGGTTTTGAATGAAAGTCCAACTCAGGTGAGCCAATGACATAAATGCTGTCCGAAGGTTCACCCAACGCCTGAACGCGCTTGCCGGCATTTTCGGAACTGACAAAGTGATAATTCGCCAATTTAGAATTACAGTGGCGAAATATTTCATCAATCGTACCAGACACTTCGCCGCCTTCAATATGTGCACAGCGCACATAATTGGTGGCACAGACCAAGGCACAGGCAAGGGCTTCGACACGGTCGCCATGCACGATCACCAGATCTGGTTTCTGCTCTGCGACAAAATCAGAGAACCCCAAAACGGTCTTCGCAAGGATCGTATCCTGTGGGTCACCCGCACGTTGGTTCATGAATTCGTAACTGACGATACCCGGGGTTTTCTGAACCTCAAGTTTGGTCAGGCCATAGCGTTCCATCAGATGCATGCCCGTGACGAAAAAGGACACATCAAACCCCGCATCCCGCGCGGCAGAGGCCAAGGGTTCAAGCTTGCCAAAATCGGCACGTGTGCCCGTTACGAAAAGAAGGCTTTGCATCTGTGTCTTTCTGTCTGCCCTGCGGTGATCCCCTGTGTATCGCGGATCACCGGTTTTGACCATATCTGCAAGGACGATCCCGCGGGGATCTGCAGATTAATCCAGATCAGACCATTTCAGCTGCTGATTATGGGTCACTGCAACCTTCAACGTCTTGCCAACAACTTTGTCGAAATCATAGCCCGCAATATCGCCAGAACCAGGACGACGCGCCCAGATGTCGGCTTCGGAAATCACGTGACCTGCGGGCATGTCTTTATCCGCAACAACACTTGCGCGGGCGAAACGATAAACATCTTCTTCAGGGCCTGTGCGTTTCTTTTCATTGTGCAGGGCGGTGTGAATTTCTTTGGAACGATCAATCAGAAATTTCAGTTCTGCAGGATCCATGGAACAGGAAATATCCGGGCCCTTGCGATAACGGCTGTCGGTGTAATGGCGTTCCAGAATGGTCGCACCCAGCGCCACAGATGCCAGCGCCATTGTCGGCCCGATCGAATGATCAGAGAACCCGACAGTCGCATTAGGGAACGCGTTTTTCAGATCGGTCACCCCCTGCAGGGATACGATTTCGGCTGGGCTTGGGTATAGATTGGTACATTCCAAAAGCGCATATTCAACGCCTGCCTCTTCCAAAATTTCAACGGATGCCCGCATGGTTTCAATGGTTTGCATGCCCGTGGACAGAATAATTGGCTTGCCGAAACGTGCGATGTGACGGATCAAAGGCAGATTGTCAGCCTCACCAGATCCGATCTTAAAGCCAGGCACATCAATTTCATTCAGGAAATCAGCAGCGGCACGCGAAAACGGGGTTGAGATATAAATCATCCCCAGGCTTTCAGTGTAATTTTTCAGCTCAATCTCGTCTTCCAGTGACAGGGCGCAACGCTTCATCACTTCCCAGATGGATACATCGGCATTCGGCGGGAAGATCTGCTGGGCCTCGGGTGTCATTTCATCTTCCACAATGTGGGTCTGATGTTTGACACATTCGCAGCCCGCATCACGCGCCATGCGTACCATGTCTTTCGCGACACTTAGGTCGCCTTCGTGATTGATCCCGATTTCCGCGATAACAAGAGGGGGATGTTCAGGGCCGATTTCACGATGTGCAAGTTTCATGGGATCTCTTTTATAGATGTGCGTTGTCTATGGGTTACAACTGTGGCCGTAATTGTCAAGAAACCGGTCATCATTGTAAAGACTCAGGCACATTTCCCCGATCCAGCACAAAGCTGAATTATCCGGTATCAGCCGGGACAGGTTTCTAATATAGTTCTGGAAAACACCCATGATCCATCCGTAATTCACAGGAACTGCACCATGTCTACTGCGCTTGAACAGCTTCGCTCAATGACCACTGTTGTGGCTGACACCGGCGATATTGCCGCGATTGAACGCCTTAACCCAATTGACGCCACCACAAACCCTTCCCTGATCCTGAAGGCTGCCACCATGCCGGAATATGCGGATCTGGTGAAGGCCGCGATTGGCCGTGTAGACCGTGCTGATAAATCTGACGCACAGATCGTCGAAGACGCAATTGACCAGATCGCGGTTGGCTTTGGTCAACAGATCGTGGCGCTGGTGCCTGGCCGTGTATCCATCGAAGTGGACGCACGCCTGTCTTACGACACAGATGCAACCATCGCCAAAGCCCGCCGAATTGTGGCGCTGTTTGATGCTGCAGGCGTTGATAAATCCCGTCTGCTGATCAAGATCGCAGCAACCTGGGAAGGCATCCGCGCAGCAGAAGTTCTGGAAAAAGACGGCATCAACTGTAACCTGACATTGATCTTCGGTTTCGCCCAGGCCCGCGCCTGTGCCGAAGCAGGTGCTTTCCTGATCTCACCGTTTGTAGGCCGTATCTTGGATTGGTTCAAGAAAACCAACCCGGGCACAGAATACACCGCCGAAACCGATCCGGGTGTTGTATCCGTGACCAGCATTTACAACTGGTTCAAAACCCACGGCTATCCAACCGTTGTGATGGGCGCAAGTTTCCGCAACACCGGTGAAATCAAATCCCTTGCGGGCTGCGACCGTCTGACCATCAGCCCAGCACTGCTCGACGAACTGGCAGCAGACACTGGCGACCTGCCCCGCATGCTGGAAGACAAAGGCGCAACGGCCGACCGTCCTGCAGCCCTGACCGAAGCAGCTTTCCGTTGGGATATGAACGAAGACGCCATGGCAACCGAAAAATTGGCTGAAGGCATCCGTGGTTTTGCCCGCGACAGCGAAAAGCTTGAAAAGATCATCGCAGACATGATCTGATTTCACGATGTTTTAAACTTTGGAAAGCCGGGGCACATACCCCGGCTTTTATGTTTTATAAGGGGGCATGAATGGATGCGTGCCCCTGGACCAACCCAGAAAAACGGCATCTACATCGGTTGGCGCGGTGCCTTCAAGCGCGCGTCCGAGCGTGTTCAGCGCGGGTTGCATTAGATTTTGATACTCTGGTTTTTGCCTGTTCAGTGTTTCTGAAATCCCAGAGAATACATCGCGTTGCTGCGCCGGTGAAAGTTCCGAAAGGAATGCAATCATCTGACGCCAAGCGAAGGCACAGTTTTTGGTGGTCTGAAGGGCGGCCCGCCAGTTGCTTTTGGGCGTCTGATGGGCATGACATATCCAGTTGAAACAATCCTGGGCCATTTGTGCGAAGTCCAGGTCATGTAAGTTCAGAACGGTGAAGATCTGGGCCAAGTTATGTGATGTAAGAATTTGCTGCTGTTCGATCAGCAGGCCATTTGAGGCAACCGACCAGTTAAATCTGTCACGGACGTTCGCACGCTGAAAACAGCGATCGGTGAAAGACCCGGGCATGCCTGGCGTATTCAAACGATAATAGCAGTCGTATAGCTTGCCGGAATAGTAAGTCCGGCTGATCAGTGCGGCTTTGCTATAGTTATCGGAAAAACGCCCCATAAATATATCGGCTGCGATTTCACGCGTGAACGGGATATTTATGCCTGCAAGCTCTGCCAGGCCAGACATCTCGGTGATCAGTGCATTGGGAAAAATCACATGTGGGAAATGTGTCAGCGTTAGGCGCACCAGTTCACTTAGGGCCAGGCGCGCGATTTCCCGGCTGTCGGCATCATGGGCCTGCTGATCCATCAGGGCCTGGCCCCATGGAACCTCGCGCAACTTGACCTGTCCCTCTAGGTTCAAAAGCAAAAGAGAGCGCCGTTTGTTGAACGCTTTGTAGAGGCTGGTGAACACATGGCGCATAGCCTGGCTGTCGAAGCCTGAGGCATGAAACCCGGCGGTCATCTGAGGCAGAACACGGGCGAGTTCTTCCGGAGAAGATATGGCACCATCTTCAAGCAACTCATTGACTGGGGCCATGCGGGCTTTTTGCAACTTCCTTGTAAAGCTGGCGGGCAAGGGACTGCCTTCGATTGCGCCGTTGCGGGCCTCCGTTATGGAAATCGCGCGGCTTACAGCGACAACATCCGCGATTCCCCGATCCGCAGGCAGTTCTGCAAGACGGTTGATAAGGATTTTTGCAGTTACGTCAAATCGCAGTTCAACATCTTGTTTTATCTGTTTTTCCCGCCAGATTTTGCGCAGCTTCTGTGGGCCGTATTTCGCATTGCGTCGCGCAAGGATAATCTGAACATCCTTTTCGATATGTGCGGGCAGCAAACCGTCTGCCAGCAAAAGCGTCAGTGCCGCGCGACATCGTTGAAACGGGCTGTTGCGCCGGGTCCAGCGGCGTGCAGCAGCCTTGCCTGCAGCTTTTTCATATCGGGCGTTCCAGCGCAGCGCGTTTACCTGCCAATGTGGCGTGTCGCGTTCTTCTAGCAAGTCGGCTAGATCATCATAGAGCGGGATCCAAATCGTCAAACTGTTATGCTGTTGGCGAACTTGCTCTGAAGGTTCTTTCTGTCGAAGGGATCGCCGCAATTGACCGACGTTGCGGGTAAATACGCCATCAGGGCAATTGTGGTCAGAGGCTTTAGGATAAAATCGCAGCCGATCAAAGAACGGTGTGATGTCGTTTAGGATCGTGTTTGCCGCGTCCGGCGCTGTTTCCATCAGCAGTGCAACGGTAAGCAGCGCGTGTTCTTCAGGCGTTGCGGCAATGAACTTGCCGCTTTCGGCGAGATTGCGAAGGTGGGCAATCCCATCATCGCTTAGATGCCAAGCGTTCAAGACTTGGCGCAGATCAGATATCCCAACATATGGCAGAGAAAGATGCTCTGCCAAGGCGATTTCATGGGGCAAAAGATCGCCACCAGCAAGGTAGGCTGTGGTGGAAAAACCGCCGCGGATGATTTCAGGCGTTGCCCAAACAGGCATGCCTGCAACCGCCTGCCGGCGCCCCACAGTTAGATCACCAGCCTGCATGGCCGCGAGAACCTCGCGCCATTGGTGCGCCTTGCTGGCCTGACCGGTCTCTAAAGACTGCAAAAGGTTGAAAAAAGCGTACTTCTGACCAGGCTGTTCCGACATCATTTACTCTTAAATATGGTCCGAGGGCGGGATTTGCACCCGCGCTCTCCGGGTCTAGAGCCCGGCGCTTTGCTGCTAAGCTACCTCGGAATAGGGTCAATCCTGACGAATTCTATGAACTGTGCCCTAGCTTCTAAAAGAGGACAAGCCGTTGTTCTGGCGTTAGCGGAAAGCAGCCGGGATTATCAAAGAATTCAAGTAATTCTTTCAGAAAGGCCGGGCGGGAAATCATCCGGCTTTTTGCGTATGGTGAAAGTGACTGAAGGAGAAACAGAACATGTCAGGCAAATATTTCGCACCCACTGGCGGGCATCCGGCGCAAACGGAGGTCATGACGGATCGTGCCGTGTTTAAAACGGCTTATGCTGTGATCCCCAAAGGGGTGATGCGTGATATCGTGACGTCTGTCTTTCCGCATTGGAATGAGACGCGCGCTTGGATCATCGCGCGGCCTCTGTCTGGCTTTGCGGAAACCTTTTCCCATTACATTATGGAAGTTGCACCGGGCGGCGGCAGTCACACACCAGAACCAGATGCAGAGGCCGAGGGCGTATTGTTCGTCGTATCGGGCAGTGCGGAACTGACTCTTGATGGGCAAAACCATACCCTGGGTGAAGGGGGCTATGCCTTTATCGCCCCAGGCGCAGAGTGGAGCCTGCAAAACACCAGCGACAAGAATGTAACTTTTCATTGGATCAGAAAAGCTTACGAGGTTGCAGCAGGCGTAGATGCACCCGAAAGCTTTGTCACCAATGAAACTGAAATGGCACCTTCTGTAATGCCTGACACCAATGGTGCCTGGTCCACAACACGCTTTGTGGACCAGGCAGACCTGCGCCATGACATGCATGTCACCATCGTGAACTTCGAAGCGGGCGGCAGCATTCCCTTTGCTGAAACCCATGTGATGGAACATGGATTATACGTGCTGGAAGGCAAAGCCGTTTACCGGCTGAATGACGATTGGGTTGAAGTCGAAGCAGGTGACTACATGTGGTTGCGCGCCTTCTGTCCGCAGGCTTGCGTTGCAGCCGGACCGGGGCGTTTTCGTTACCTTCTCTATAAAGACGTCAATCGCCATCCAAAGCTGAAACTTTAAAAACCTCAAACCCTATGATGGTCAAAGCTTAAAGTTTCCCACGCCCACTGGCATCAAAAAACAAAATAGCGGCGCGTGCGACAGCGGCCGCTATACTTACGGTCTAATTCATCCAGACAAGCCGTGCCATCTATCTGTTTGACACACTCAGATAGATCCGGTCATCTGGAAGTGCCCTGAACATGACAGGAATTGTAGATGTCTGAGATTGTATCGAACACCTGAAAATCCCCAACGGGATTTTTAATTGCGAAATCCGGATTTTCCGGATGCTTTCGCGTGGTTTGATCTAAACAACAGGTTCATCATGGATATCTCAAAAGAAATATGGCGCGTTTTCAACGTGCTGGCGCAAGGTGGCGACATCCATCAAAAACACACTCCGAACGGTCATCTTGTCGGAACACATTCCATCCACCATAATACTGATGTTTTCCCAGGGCTTACTCAGGGAGTTTTTGTAAATCTCAGGCACGGGCCGTTGTTCGAAACGCGTTGTTCGACCCAAACCAAATGCCGGAAAATGGGTACAGCACTGTCGCGACACGGTCAGATTTCTCTGCCCGAGGGAGGGTAACGATGTTTATACGACCAGAGGAGCCGGCCGATTATCAGGCCATTGATGCGGTAACACATGCGGCCTTTGCGACGGTGTCTTACGGCAGTGAACATGACGGAAAGATCACGGGCTTGTTGCGCAAGGCAGGCGCACTCACCCTGTCCCTTGTCGCATTGGAACGTGGCGAGATTATAGGTCATGTTGCTTTTTCGCCCGTAAAAATTGCGGCGATGGATCTAGGATGGTTCTGCCTTGGGCCGGTCTCTGTGCGTCCTGACCATCACGGACAGGGTGTTGGTGGGGCGTTGATCCGAAACGGGCTGCACCGCCTGAAGGCCCAAGGGGCGAAAGGCTGTGTTTTGCTTGGAAACCCAAAGTATTACGGACGCTTTGATTTTGCGATCACATCCGATTTGCGTCTTGCCGGGGAAACCAGCCCATATCTGCAGGCGATCCGGTTTTCCGGTGATATGCCCCAGGGCGACGTCATGTTTCATCCGGCCTTTGACCCATAAAGAAAGCGGCCCCCCGTTGTTTTCGGGGGGCCGCTTAGAACGCCTTACATTAGGCAATATTTCAGATGTTTTCGTAGATCGCGATGATTTTGTTGATCGCGGCTTCTGGTGTCATCTCTTCGCTTTCGCCGGTTTTACGGCTGGTGACTTCGACCACACCGTTTTTCAGCCCACGCGGACCAACCGTGATGCGCCATGGCAGACCAATCAGATCCATTGTCGCGAATTTACCACCCGCACGTTCTTTGCGATCATCATACAGCGGCTCCAGGCCGGCTTTCGTCAGCTGCGCGTATAGATCCTCACAGGCCGCATCAGCTTCGTCATCGCCCTGTTTCAGGTTAACGATGCCACAGTGGAATGGCGTTACGCCTTCAGGCCAAATGATACCTTTGTCGTCATGGGATGCTTCGATGATCGCGCCCAGCAGACGGGACACGCCAATGCCGTGAGACCCCATATGCACTTCGACCTGCTTCTGGTTTTCATCAACCACAGTCGCCTTCATGCTTTCGGAATATTTGGTACCGAAATAGAAGATCTGACCAACTTCGATCCCGCGTGCCACACGACGCCGATCTTCGGGCAGTTCGTTGAACAGGGCTTCATCATGGGTTTCGTCGGTGCGGGCATATTTGGAAGTGAATTCTTCCAGCACGCCCTGACATTGTTCCACACTGTCGTAATCGATTTCGCGATCACCAAAGCTTAGATCGGTCACGGCGCTGTCATAGAACACCTCAGATTCGCCAGTTTCCGCCAGCACTAGGAATTCATGGGTATAGTCGCCGCCAATCGGGCCGCCATCGGCGCGCATCGGAATCGCCTGCAGGCCCATACGCTCATAGGAACGCAGATAGCTGACCAGATGACGGTTATAGGCGTGTAATGCGTCTTCTTTTGTCAGATCAAAGTTGTAGCCGTCTTTCATATAGAATTCGCGGCCCCGCATCACGCCAAAGCGCGGGCGGCGTTCATCGCGGAATTTCCACTGGATATGATACAGGGTCAGCGGCAAATCTTTGTAGCTGTTCACATGGCTGCGGAAGATATCTGTAATCAGTTCTTCGTTGGTCGGACCAAACAGCATATCGCGGTCATGACGGTCTTTGATGCGCAGCATTTCTTCGCCATAGTCGTCATAACGACCAGATTCACGCCAAAGATCCGCAGACTGAATGGTTGGCATCAGCATCGGAATGTGACCCGCGCGGATCTGTTCTTCGTGCACGATGTTTTCGATTTTCTTCAGAACTTTGAAGCCCATCGGCAGCCAGGAGTAGATCCCTGCGCTGGATTGCTTGATCATCCCGGCCCGCAGCATGTAGCGGTGGCTGACAATCGCGGCTTCGGCCGGGTTTTCTTTGAGAACGGGCAGGAAATAACGGCTGAGGCGCATGGTCTCTCTCTGTCTTATAAGGTTTCCACTGCTCTAAGCCATTGCGGGGACACGGGCAAGAGAGAGCATTGCATTGCCCGTCACGACCTGATTGATAAGTGATACCTATATTCAGTTTCAGGTGTTTTCAGATGTTTCGATATGCCGTCTTTATCTTTTGCCTCACAACCTCCGGCATCTTCGCCTGTGAAGACCCGGCCCGGGCTTTTGCCCGGCATCCGGTTCCAGTGCAGGACAGAGAAGCCTATCTGCGCATGATAGACGAATGCATCGCGCAGTTTTTGTCAGAGATCCCGGCCGACAGACACACCCTAGTCTTAAATCACTTCCTTTCTTTCGCAGTTCGCGGAGGGGATGTCAGCACCACGAAGGCCCTGATTGCACAGGGTGCGGATTTATCCACCTTGCATGACTTGCCTGACCTTTTGCTGTTTTCCATTTCCGACGGTCATGAAGACATGGTGTCATTCCTTCTTGATCTCGGCGCATCACCGAATGGCACAAGGGGAAACCAGCCCTTACTCATGGCTGTTGCACGCGGGCATGCCGGTGTCGCACAGATCCTTCTGGAAGCCGGAGCAACAACACAAATTCCGGATACGTCATCTGCCAAAATATCACTGACAGAAATGGCATTTTCCGCCGTGGGAAAGTCAGCCGCAGATGTTTTGGAGGTACTGTTTGAATTTGGCGAAGATCCGGCAGCCCATATGTCTAATGGACGACCGCTTATCCACTTCGCCGCCCGCCACGGGGATTTTCACGCGGTAAATACCCTTCTTGAAGCTGGCGTATCTGTGAACACGGAAGATCAAGATGGATTGTCCCCGCTCGAAGCTGCGGCCGACAGCGAATATGGGATCAGCGCATTGCCTGCGTTAATAAAAGCCGGGCCTTCGCGCTTGGGTGAAGCCGTTTCCCGGGCCCGTTTCACCCCTTTGAATGCTGCCTATCTCGCGGCTTTCGCCAACCCGACACAGCAGCAGGATGTGCTTGATCGCGCCCTTGTTGAATTTATACAACGGCGTAGATCACGCGCGCATTTCCTGCTGGATGCTGGGGCCGATCCCAATGCATTTTCCGGCGAAGACAACGTGTTCAACGCTTTGCTTTGCGCACCTGAATTTGGCCACGTCCTGCTGGATCAGGGCGCTGACCCGGATCTTGCCCGTATAAATGGCCAACCACCGGGTTGGATTGAAGATTGCCTTGCTTACAATGAAGACACCGCAATCTATTATGTTCGAAGGCTAGGGTTTCTCGACGAATAGGGAATTGCCTGGCAGCGGCCTACAGCACATCCAGTGAAACTTTGACCCGGTTCATCACCACAGAGGTTTTGAAACGGCTGACATTGGATTCATCAAAGAAATGATCCTGGGTGAATTTTTCATATTCACGGATGTCGCGGACCAGCAGGATCATAATAAAATCAGCCTCACCCGTTGTATAATAACATTGCTGAACACAGGGGGCTTCGCGCATTTTTCGCCGGAATGCATCCAGCTGGGCGTGGCTCTCTTTTTCCAGAATAACTTCGGCGATAATTGTCATGTCACGGCCAAGCTTTTCAGGGGACAACACCGCAATATCTTTTTCGATCACGCCAGTTTCACGCAGTTTTTTTCAACCGCTTCTGAACCGCAGGCGCCGATAGGCCAACCTGTTGACTGATGGCATCCGCCGTCAGCCGCGCATCGTTTTGCATCAGCTTCAGAATATCATGATCTTTTTCGTCCATTTTCCGATATTCATCAAAAATCCACCCACAAACAAGGCCAATCAGAACGAAAGATCCGAAAATACATTCCCATCGTCATCTCTGATATCTAAAATTATGACTGAACACTTTGATATATACAGGGGGCTAACATGACTGAGACACTGGATCTGACAAAGTTGCGGCATCGGTTTCACCGCCAGCCCGAACTGGGATTTCAAGAAATTCGGACCAAACGTCTGGTTGCAGAAACCCTGCAGTCCCTGGGTATCGAAACACATGAAGGCATCGGGGTGGTCGGTGTTCTGCGCATGGGCACAAGCAACCGCGCCATTGGTTTGCGCGCGGATATGGATGCGTTGCCTATTACGGAAACCTCCTCTCATGATTATATATCAGAGACCCCCGGCGTGATGCACGCCTGTGGGCACGACGGGCATATGACAATGCTTTTGGGGGCGGCGGAACGCCTGTCTCAGGGCGGTGACTTTGACGGCACCGTGGTGTTTTTCTTTCAACCAAACGAAGAACACGGCCTGGGCGCAAAGGCAATGATTGACGACGGCGTGCTGGATCAGTTTCCCGTTGATGAAATCTACGCAATTCACAATCTGCCGGGCGCACCCGCAGGTCAGGTGTCCAGTCGGGAAGGCGTGATCTGCAGCAGCGAAAGCCTGTTTGAAATCGCGATTCAGGGTCAGGGCGGACATGCATCCATGCCACAGGTGGGTGTTGACACGATAACGGTTGGCTCTGAACTGGTGCTTGCTCTGCAGACGATCGTGTCGCGCAAGCTGCAACCGGGGGCCGGTGCGGTGGTTTCGGTGACGGAATTTCAGACAGACGGCCAGCGTAATGTTCTGCCCGGGCATACCCTTCTGAAAGGGGATGTGCGCGCACGTACGCCTGAGGACCGCATCGAAATCGAAAGATTTATGCGCCAGATCACGGATGGTATCGCCCGAACCCATGCTGTTGATATCGACGTGTCTTTCAAGACCGAATTCATTGAAACGATCAATGCTGCGGAACCTTGTGAGACAGTCTATCGTGCAGCAGACAAAGCCGGCCTGGACGTTATCCGCAATCGCACCCCAATGAGTTTCTCTGAAGATTTCGCACATTTCGCAGCCCGGGTGCCCGCCTGTTTCCTATTGCTGGGCAATGGCACAGATGATGCACACGGCAAGCCCCTGCATGCGGCTGACTACGACTTTAATGACGCGCTGTTACCCATTGGGGCTGACTTTTGGTCCCAACTTGTGCGCGACCGCCTTCCCCTCCGAAAGGACACCTGAGACATGGACATTTTCCGCAACGCTAAACTGCAACACACCACGGCCCAGCGTAAAACGGGTGACGCTGCCAGCACTGTCATTTCGCCTGATGATTTTGCACATGCCTGTGACGAAATTTCCCAATGGGAAGGCTACGCACCCACCCCGTTGGTGCCCCTGCCCGGTCTGGCGCAAAGAATTGATGTGGGGCAAATCCATTACAAAGATGAAGGTCCGCGTTTTGGTCTTGGCAGTTTTAAGGCGCTTGGTGGTTCATACGCCGCCCTGCGTATTTTGCAGCGTGAACTGACTGCAAAGCTGGGGCGTGATGTATCTGCCGAAGATATTCGCAACGGCGTATATGCAAAAGACGTCTCAGAGATCACACTTGTTTCCGCAACGGATGGCAATCACGGGCGTTCACTTGCCTGGGGATGTCAACGTTTTGGTGCGCCCTGCCGTATCTATATTCATGCCGAGGTCAGCGAAGGCCGGGCACAGGCGATGCGTGACCTGGGCGCGGATGTTGTCCGGATCAAAGGCGATTATGACGAATCCGTTTTACTTGCCAAATCAGAAGCCACAGAACACGGCTGGTTTGTGGTCTCCGACACATCCTGGACCGGCTATTCAGAACCGCCCCGCGATGTGATGGCGGGCTATGGCATGATGACCCGCGAGATCTGCCAGACCCTGGCCCAAGCCCCCACCCATGTGTTTCTGCAAGGCGGCGTCGGCGGGCTTGCCGCTTCGGTCGCGGCCGGGTTGCGGCAGCATTACGCAGAAGCTTCCCCACAGGTGGTAATCGTCGAACCAGATCTGGCGGCCTGCCTGTTTGACAGCGCCCGCAACGGCAAAGCCACGAATTTCGCCATCAAAGAAGAAACGATCATGGCGGGCCTGTCCTGCGGTGAACCATCCGGAATGGCATGGGAAATACTGGCAGAAGAAGCATCCGATTTCCTGACAATCCCCGACACAATTATTCCACCCGTGATCCGCATGTTGGCACGATGCGAATGCAACGACCCGATGATCGAAGCCGGCGAAAGCGCAGTCGCAGGCCTGGCCGCCGTGATTGCAGCCAGCCTTGAACCGGCACTCAGGGAAAAACTGAACCTGGATCAGAACGCCCGTATTCTTCTGATTGGCTCAGAAGGTGTGACGGACCCTGCCATTTTCAACGAAATCATGTCTGAAACCGCGCAGGACCGCTTGTAATCGTCAGGTCAGGCATTCCGGCAGACGCCCCGCGGGCGGGGTGTTGCGGGAACGGCCTGATGTGACTTTTCCGTCAATGATCGTCATGCCGACACCCGGCAAGTTGCCCAATTGTACGGATTCTAGGATGTTTTTACCGGGGGCATGTTGGGCCTGATCCATCAGGACAAAATCGGCGCATTTGCCAACGTCGATAATACCAGTGTCCAGCTCGCGCTGGCGCGATGTGTTGCCATTGGCAAAGCAAAAAGCGATCTCAGCCGGGACATTCCCAAGCGCTGACAACATCGCCACCATCCGCATAATCCCCAGTGGCTGCACACCTGACCCGGCGGGCCCATCGGTACCCAGAATGATCCGATCCATTTGTTTAAGTTCACGTGCCGTGTTCAACGTCAAAAGAGCAGCACGTTCATTGCCATTATGTACGATTTCAAGGCCAGCCGTGCAGCTTTCACACAGACACATGATCTGATCATCCGGCAGGGCAGAGTGGCCCCCGTTGATGTGACCGATCACATCAGTTCCGGTTTCCAACACCATATCCGCATCAATCAGACCTGAGCCGGGAATGGATGGCCCGCCCGTGTGGATCGTGGATTGAATGCCGTATTTGCGCGCCCAATCCACCATCTGTTTCGCGGTTTTTCCGTCCTTCACTGTGCCCAGGCCAACTTCGCCCAACAGCTTGACGCCCGCATCAGCCATATCTTTGAAATCCTGTTCGACCATCCCATGTTCAATAACCGGCGCGCCAGCGTGCACTTTCATACCAGAGGGGCGAAAATTATCGTACCAACGCTGTGCGGCAATCGCCATGGCCTTCAGCCCCACAATGTCTTTCGGGCGGCCCGGCATATGGACTTCTCCGGCGGAAATCAACGTGGTGACACCGCCGTGCAATGTCGAATCAATCCAGTTCAACTGGCTTTGACGCGGCGTGTAATCCCCGACAACCGGGTGGATATGGCTGTCGATCAAGCCAGGGGCCAAGGTCACCCCATGGGCATCCACAACCGTGTCGGCACCTTCGCAATCCAGATCCTTTTCATAGCCCCACTCAGAAATCTTGCCATCAACAGCAATTAAACAATCGGCCTCGTAAATCGGGGCTTCCATTTTGCCTGACAGCATCAAGCCAATGTTTTTGATAACAAGTTTGCCTTTGGTGGTGTTTTCTTTGGTGGGGCCGGCCATGTGATCTCTCCCTAAAAGTTGTTAGCATGCTAACATGAATTTTAAATCGCACAAGCGCGATGTCATTCTTGCAAATGGCCCGCACACAGTTGCAAGATAACCCGGGAGACAAAATATGCGGCACACAACAATCGCGGCCCTCACAGGCCTTTTGGCCTTATGGCCAAGCATAGCCCAGGCACATGTGTCGGAAGGCGCGCTTGTTCTATTGATGCCCACTGGCTTCTACACGGCGGCGGGTGTCAGCGCGGTTGTTCTGTCCGTCATGGTCGCAGCACTGTTGCCCCGGTCCGGCGTCGCATCACTATTCGCAACCATCCGTCTGCGCGTCACTTCCAGATTGTACATGCCACTGTCTTTTGCCGGTTTTTTCATTTTTATCGGCGTAGTGCTGGCGGGTATGTTTGGGGAACAGCATCCTCTTGAAAACCTGATGCCGCTGTATATCTGGACGTTTCTGTGGCTCATCATGCCTGCATTGCAGGTCATGTTCGGAAATATCTGGCACGGGCTAAACCCCTGGGCCTTTGTCACGCAGTTTCTGAAAAAACCAAGCCCCGAAACGGCAAAGCCCTGCTGGCCCGCCTTGTTCTGCTTTCTGGCGATTTATCTTTTTGCCATGGTCGATATTGCCCCGGATGCGCCCAAACGCCTGGTCATGATCGCAGGTCTCTACTGGCTGTTTCACATGGGGATGATCCTTTGGAAAGGCCCCAGCTGGTTACAGCGCGGCGAAGGGTTCACTGTGATGTTTGCTCTGCTCGCACGCCTTTCCCCTTTCAGCGGGGGCCGTTTCGGCATGCCCGGGCATAGCCTTCATCAGGCCGAAATCCCCGCCCTCTCCCTGGCGATCTTTACCATCGCGATGCTGGCTGCAGGCAGCTATGACGGTATTAATGAAACCTTCTGGTGGCTGGCACAAATTGGGGTCAATCCGCTGGCCTTCCCAGGCCGTTCGCAGGTGGTCATCCCCATGATCCTGGGCTTTGTTCTGGCCCAGATCACGCTTTTGCTTAGCTTTGCGATGTGCTGCTGGTTGGGGTGGCGCATAGCGGCAAAGCCAGAAGGGTTTCAAAATTTTTTCACGCTGATGGCCCTGGCCCTTTTGCCAATTGCTGCCGGATATCACATCGCCCATTATCTGACGGCGTTCCTAGTAAATGGGCAGTATCTTTTGATTGCCCTCCAGGAGATTTTCCATTTCGCCCATGACAGCGATCATGCAGAACCCTTTATTACAACGGGGTTTTTCAACCGCCCCGCTTCGGTGGCGACAATCTATACCGTTCAGGCCAGCGCGATTGTTATCGGGCATATTCTTGCTATTTTGCTATCTCACAGCTTTGCCTTGCGTCTGTCAGGCACACGGGCCCAGGCACTAAAAAGCCAACTGCCCCTGATCATCTTTATGATAGCTTATACGTTTCTTGGGCTCTGGCTTCTGGCCAGCCCGCGCGGGGTGTAGCTGCATTTTTGAATAAAACAGTAGACAGATCGTTTGCATACATACAAACTAACGCTCAATCAACGGACACAGAAGCCAGAAACATATTCCAGCTTACGGGGGGATTACACGATGACTTCCACAAAGAAAACAACGATTTCACGGCGCAGCACATTGGGCCTACTTGGGGGGGCAGCCCTTGCACCCGCAGTTCTGCCCGGCCTGTCCGGTTTTGCCCAGGCGCAAAGCTCCGCGCCGATAAAGATTGGCTTCCAGCTGCATCGCACCGGAATTGGCGCCGCTTATGGCCGTTGGTATGAACGCACATCCAATGCCGCCGTCGCCCGGATCAACGACATGGGGGGCATCAATGGCCGCCCGGTGGAATTGGTGATCGAAGACGATGGCACCGACCCAAAGCGCGGCGCAGAAGTGGTCGAAAAATTTGCCACACAGCATGAATGTGACATTGGGTTTGGCACGCTGTTTTCCCATGTGGTTTACGGTTCTGCCCCCCGTGCGGGCGAATTGAAACTGCCGTATTTCGTGTGTTCCGAAGGCCATCACGTGGCATCCGGCGCGCTGAACCGATATGTCATGCAGCCCGGCATTACGGATGTGAAAAGCCAAGTTCAGGCCATGGCGCCATTTGTGGCGAATAATCTGGGCAAGAAAGTCACCATGATCTTCCCTGACTTTGCGTTCGGCCATGATCACCGCGATTTCTTCTCGGCCGCGATTGAAGCCCAGGGCGGCGAAGTCGTCGCGAAAATCGCAATCCCACCGACAGAGACCAGCTTTACCAAATACTTCCCGCAGATCCCGCGTGAAACCGAGGTGATCTATCACGTGATGGTCGGCCCTGCGGTGCTGACATTTGTGAAAGAAATGGGCGAATTCTTTGGCCCGTCCCGCCCGGAAATCTTCGGGTTCATCGACAGCCTTGAGGCGGTCGATCTGTCCTCCCCTGGCCTCGAATTCCTAGAAGGCACCTATTTCTGGGAAGGCAATCCGCGTTACGCCCAGGCGGATCAATCGGACCATGACAAAGCCTACCGCGCGGCCATCGGCATCGATGACAACGGCGCAAGCCTTGCGGACAGCGCCGATGTGTCGACCTATGCGCATATGTTCTCTTGCTGGGAAACGCTGAACGTCATCAAACGTGGCATGGAAACCGCCGGGTATCAGGGGCCAGCAGATCGCGTAAAACTGATCGAAGCGATCGAAGATATGACCGACATGGCCCATTCCGACGATCACCCACAGGGGGCGAAAATCTTCAATGGCAAGACCCACCAGGTCTTTGGTCATCAGTATATTTCACAGGTCGAAGAAGGCCGCCTGAACGTCAAACACACCACCGCAATTGAAGACGGCTTTTATGAAGATGAAGTCGACTACACCACTCAAAGCTTCTGATGCTTTTCCGCAGGCCCGGCATCTCGGGCCTGCATCTTTCCCGGATAATCTGAGAACACGATGGAATTTGGTCCTCATCTGATGCTGGCTGCGCTCGAAGGTGCGATTACGGCGGCGGTTTTGGCGCTGACGGCAGTTGGCCTGTCTCTGACCTTTGGCGTCATGCGCGTGGTCAACGTGGCGCATGGCGAATTTTTCATGCTGGGCGCGGTGGCGGCTTGGTTTATTTCGACCGCTGTCGGCGGGCATCCCGCACTGGGCTTTATCGCCGCTGCGATATTGGCCCCCCTGATCATTGGCTTACTAGCGGCCAGTGCCGACTGGCTGGTGTTAAAACGCCTGGATTATGACCCGGAACGCACGATTGTGGCCACCATTGGGCTGCTTTATATCATCCAACAGGGCGCATTGATTGGCTTTGGCCCAAACGCGCAACCGGTTGAACCGCCCTTTAGTCATCGCATTGCTTTGCCATGGTTCGAATGGACAGAGGCCGGGTTTGAAATGTATTACCCTTGGGGGTTGTCCACCAATTCCTACAAGCTTTTCATTATCTTCGCCGCCGCCATGCTGTTGCTTGGTCTCTGGATGATCATGACACGCACAAAGGTGGGCCTTGTGATGCGTGCGACGCAGCAAGACCGTGATATGGCCACAGCTTTTGGCATACCTGTGGAACGGATCTATGCGCTGACTTTCGGCATGGGCGCAGCCCTTGCGGCCCTTGGCGCAGTTCTGATCGTGCCGGTGCAGCAGGCCTATTACCTGATGGGCCATGACCCGCTTTTGCTGTCGTTTATCGTTGTGATCATCGGTGGTCTGGGCAGCCTGCGCGGCACGATTGTCGCGGCCCTTCTAATCGGGATGAGTGACGGGATCATCTCGGTCTTCTTCTCGCCCACGCTGGCAAAGATCATCGCAACGCTCCTGGTCGCCATGGTTCTGGTCTTCCGCCCGCAGGGCTTGTTTGGGAAGGGGACGCATTGATGTCAGACGTTTCACGCATCCACCTTTTGCACGCCGCGATGATCGCTGCTCTGGTGATCTGTTGGTTTGTTCTGCCGGTCTATCATGCGGGCAATCTGGCGCGGATCATGGTCTTTGCGATTTATGCCATGGGCTATAATCTACTGTTTGGTTACACCGGCCTTCTGTCGCTTGGACACGCATTGTTCTTTGGTGCAGGCATGTACGGGCTTGGCCTTGCCATGCATCTGGGCGGGGTATCCGCCGGACCGGGTATTCTGGCTGGACTGATCACAGCACTGGTTGTCTCAGCCGTTGTGGGATTCCTTGCCCTGCGCACATCCGGTGTCGCATTCATGATCGTCACGCTCATGTTCGCCCAAGCCGGGTATCTGACGGTGCTATTGTTTGGCACCTACACCCGTGGCGACGAGGGCTTCGTCCTGCCCCAGGCCACACGCGCCCTGATGGGCATTGATCTGTCCGACGCGCAGAACCGCTATTTCGCCGCCCTCATCTTGTTTGCGATCGTGCTGTTCTTCATCGGTTGGCTTGTACGCACGCCTTTTGGGCGTTGTCTTGTTGCGATCCGTGAGAACGAAGAACGCGCCCGTATGTTGGGCTATGACATCACCCGGCACAAACTGATCGCAGTGATCCTGTCCGGCACGATCTCGGGCCTGTCCGGCGCGGCGTATTGCCTGTTGTTTGGATCCGCCCAGGCCGCATTCGCCGCAGTGCCCTATTCTATTTTCCCACTGCTCTATGTTCTGTTGGGTGGCATGGGCACAACGATCGGTCCCTTTGTCGGCACGCTATTTATGTTCTACCTGATTGACTGGTCCGGCGGAAATATGATGGTCGCGGGCTTTGTCTTGGTGGCGCTTGCCCTGTTTGCTCCCGCAGGGATTTTGGGCGAAGTGCGCCGGAGGTTCATCACATGGCTGCCATGAATATCCTTGAAACCAAAGGCTTGACCAAAACCTATGGCGGGCTGAATGCAAATTACAACATTGATTTCACCTTACCGCGCGGTGAAATCCACGCGTTGATTGGGCCGAATGGGGCGGGCAAATCTACCTTTGTCGGCATGCTGTCTGGCCGCATTCCCGCCACGCGCGGCAAAGTCTGGTTTGATGGGGCCGAAGTCACCCGCCTCCCCGCCCATAAACGCATCAGCCTTGGCATTGCCTATACATTCCAAATCACATCGATCTTTGGCAAACTGCCGGTGCGTGAAAACGTGGCGCTTGCAGTACGGCGTGTCCTTGGGCGTGATCGGGCTGCGGTGCAGGCAAAAGTGAATGGCGTGCTGGAACGTGTCGGCATGACCGATCAGGCGGATCAGCTGGCCGGGGATCTGTCATACGGGCACCAACGCGTGCTTGAAATCGCCATGGGGCTTGCCCAAAACCCAGAACTTTTCATTCTTGACGAACCCACACAAGGCCTGGCCCTGCCCGAGGTAGAAGCCTTCAAAGACCTTGTGCGTGATCTGCGCGGGGAAACCACCATTCTGCTGATCGAACACAATATGAACGTGGTGATGGAAGTGTCCGACAGCCTGACTGTCCTGAACAACGGCGAAGTTCTGGCCCGAGGCACCCCAGATGAGATCCGCGCAAATGCCGATGTTCAGGCTGCATATCTGGGGGGCGCATAATGTTGGAAATCAATTCCGTTTCCGCCCATTATGGTAAGGTGCAGGTGCTGTATGACCTGTCTGTCACCGCCCAAGCGGGTGAGATCACCTGCATTCTGGGCCGCAATGGTGCAGGCAAAACAACATTGATGCGCGCGATCATGGGGATCGTTCCGGTAACCGGTGGCGACATTGCCTTAAACGGTGAAAACGTCAGCGCCAGGCCGCCACATGATACCCCCCGCCAAGGCATCGCGCTTGTGCCGCAGGGGCGGCGCCTGTTTCCGGAACTGTCTGTCGCAGAAAACATCGAAGTTGGCTTGATGGCGCGCAATTTCAAAGGCAGCAAACGCCGCGAGATGCGTGAAAAAGTGCTGGATCTCTTCCCCCGACTGCGCGAACGCCTAAAACAACAGGCGGGCACATTGTCAGGTGGCGAACAGCAAATGTTAGCCACCGCCCGGGCCCTGGCGATTGATCCGCAGGTTTTGCTTTTGGATGAACCAGGCGAAGGGTTGCAGCCCTCTGTCGTTGCGCAAATTCAGGATGTGATCGTCAGCATGCGCGATCAGGGGCTTGCCGTTGTTTTGGTGGAACAGCGGGTCGATGCGATCCTGACATTGGCGGACAAAGCTGTGTTTGTTGAAAATGGGCGCAATCTGGAAACGCTCAGCCGGGCAGATTTGCAGGCAGATCCCGAAGTGATCCGCCGCAATCTTGGTGTCTGAACCTATTCAGCGTGTACGTCGCAATTCCTCTGACAGGGTGATGGGGCTTGTCTGACCGGACAGGCGCGCACGATATACGATCATGCTTTCCATCACGCGCATCACATAGTTCCGGGTTTCACGGAATGGAATATGTTCAATCCAGTCAACAGGATCGGTGCGTTCACGACGCGGATCACCATAGCGTTCCATCCAGCGGATCGGGCGGGACGGCCCGGCATTATACCCAGCAGCAACAAGGGGATACGCTGTGCCAAATTCCTCAACCAGCCCCGCCAGGTAGGTTGATCCAAGGCGGGCGTTATATTCTGGATCCGATGTCAGCCCCTGAAGATTATAACGAATGCCCAGTTCACCTGACACCTGCTGCGCGGTACGTGGCATCAGTTGCATCAAGCCACGGGCACCTGCACCGGAAATCACCACCGGATCAAATTCGCTTTCACGCCGGGCAATGGACAAGGCCAGTTCAGGCACCACAGGCAAACGCCCCTCAATCAGCGGATGCAACGGGTAATACGCCGCATGCAAGGTCAACCCACGAGACGCCGCACGCTTGCCGATCATCACCGCCAAATGGGGTTCTTTCAGCGCGACAGCAAGATTGCCAAGCTGACCAATTTCGGCCCGGGGCAGGGTTTCTGTCAGATGGGTCAGGAAACGTTCAGACAGGGATAGATCCCCGGCCTGATGCAACAGAAAGCCAGCTTGAAAAACAGTGCTTTTCAGAAATGGGGCATTGCGCCAGTTTTCAAATTCCTCGCCCCCGGTCAGGCGTTCATCCATCGAAACACCAACACGTTCTGCCGCCAGCTGACCATAAAAGCTGGTCTGGAACTGCGCGCCCGCACGATAGAATTCCGCGGCACGGGCATCATTGCCCAACGCTTCCTGCGCCCGGCCCTGCCAATACCCCGCCCGACCAAGGCTGATGGGGGTAAAGACAGCGTCCTTAAAGCGGGCGAAATGACGGGCCGCAGTTTCGGCATCGTTCAACTTACGCAACGCAATATAGCCCGCAAGCCATTCCAGATCAGCAAAGTTGCTGCCGGATGTCATGCCATGGGTCGCGGCCAGACGATACGCTGCACGGTTTTTCCCGTCGCGCATCAACTGACGCGCAATCGCACGTTGCCAGTGTCCCCAACGATTGGCTTCACCAGTGCCAACACGACTGCCTGCCTGTGAAATGGCCAGTTCCGCAGCACTGTCATAACGACCTTTGCGCGCACGCCAAGTGAACCGTTCCCAGGCAAGGCCCGGATCGTTCTGCAAACTGGAAGGCACGGCTTCGATCAGCCCATCAACACCATCTTCATCCCGACGCAGCCCCATACGCGCACGCGCCAGTGCTTGCCAACCCGCCGATGCCAGCGGCATCATTTTGGCGATTTCTTCCCGATCCGCACGCCACAGAAAATGATCCAAACGTGCATTGTGATGGCTTTCCAGAAGACCTGCGTAACGACCAAGGTAGATCTCGCGGTCTTCATCTTCTTCGACTGGAAGGGATTGCCAGGCGCGTACGATCTGCGCACGCGCATCATTTGGATTGCCGGTTTCCCGCAAGGCACGGGCGTAATACAGCGCACCATGGCCGGTTTGCGGTTTCTGTTCCTCGAAATAGGCAACCACCTGACGCAGTGGCGTATTTTCATCAATGCTGGCTTCGCCCCGGCGACGCAGCAGTTTCAAACCAGGCCAATCGCCACGACGTGCCAGAAAATCACGGTATTCGGAAAAAGAGCCTTCCGGCGCACGCAGGCGCAACCATTGCACAACATCACGCCCGACTTCGCCAGAGGCACGGGCGGCAGATTGCGCGGCGGGCCAGTTTTCCGTTTTCACCGCTTCCAACGCACGCGCCAAGGCAGAAGCGTCCTGACGCGATTGGGCCTGCGCAGGAGACAGGGTCAGAATCGCCACAAAGCACAACGCCAAGATGAATTGAAAAGCTGTCCGCACCACTACATTCCTCATTTTGCGCAGAATCACGCTGTTTTGGGCGCAAATCTAACTGATCTCCCCCTTCCAACAAGTCACAATCCCGGATAGAGAGACGCGGCGGCACTGATCCGCCGCGAGAATGACATTTATGGCGAACAATCGCCCGCAACACAAAGGAAGCGTATCATGTTTACTGGCTCTCTGCCCGCATTGGTTACGCCGTTGAAAGACGGCCAGGTGGATTTTGTTGCGCTTAAGAAACTTGTGGAATGGCATATTGCTGAGGGGTCCGACGGTCTTGTGCCTGTCGGGACAACCGGTGAAAGCCCAACCCTGACCCATGAAGAACATGAGGCCGTGATTGAGGCTGTTGTTGAAGTTGTGGCCGGACGTATCCCCGTGATCGCCGGTGCCGGCAGCAATAACACCGTTGAAACCGTGCGTTTCCTGCAGCACGCGGAACGTGTGGGTGCGACGGCTGGTCTGGTGGTGACGCCGTATTATAACAAGCCAACCCAACGCGGCCTTTACGCACATTTCAAAGCGGCCCATGACGCCTGCGATCTGCCGATTGTGATTTACAACATCCCGGGCCGTTCCGTTGTTGATATGACACCGGAAACCATGGGTGAACTGGCAAAGCTGCCGCGCATTGTCGCTGTGAAAGACGCAACCGGCGATATCGCCCGCGTCAGCCAACAGCGTGCAAGCTGTGGTGCAGATTTCATTCAGCTGTCCGGTGAAGATGCCTCTGCGCTAGGGTTTAACGCCCATGGTGGTGTTGGTTGTATTTCCGTGACAGCGAATGTTGCACCGCGTCTTTGCGCGGAATTCCAAGCAGCGACGCTGGCGGGGGATTACGCGAAGGCACTGGAATACCAAGACAAACTGATGCCCCTGCATGAGGCGATCTTTATTGAACCTGGCCTGACCGGTGCAAAATATGGTTTGTCAAAACTTGACCTCTGTTCAGAAGAGGTGCGTTCCCCGCTGACAGGGCTTTTGGATGACACCAAAGCGCAGATCGATGCTGCCATGCGTCATGCAGGCCTGATCAACTGACCAAAATGGGGGCTCTGCCCCCAAACCCCCGGAGTATTTCGGGCAAGATGAAAAGGTGTCGCGCAAGCGCGCAATGCGCCGCACCTTTACACCTGTCGCCAGAGCGCATAGATCATCCCTATGGCTAAGAAACCCAAGACCGCAGAAGAAAAAAACTACAAAGTGATCGCTGAGAACCGGCGCGCACGCTATGACTATGCCATCGAGGATGACATTGAATGCGGCGTCGTGCTTGAAGGATCTGAAGTGAAATCCATGCGGGTGGGTCAAACCAATATTGCCGAAAGCTATGCTGCGGTTGAGGATGGTGAACTTTGGCTCGTGAACAGTTATGTTGCGCCTTACAAGCAGGCGGTGATGTTTGGTCATGAAGAGAAGCGACGTCGCAAATTGATGGTGTCGCGCAAAGAACTGTCACGGCTTTGGCAGGCGACGTCTCGTAAGGGCATGACGCTTGTGCCGCTGGTGATGTATTTCAACCATGTAGGCCGCGTGAAGATTAAGATCGGCGTCGCCAAAGGTAAGAAAAACCACGACAAACGCGCAACCGAGGCCAAGCGCGATTGGGGCCGTCAGAAACAGCGGTTGCTGAAAGAAGGGTAACCTTCCCCCGGTTTCTATGCAAAGCCATGACATATCCACAGTTATTGGGATCCATCGTTCTGCGTATCGGTCAGTTTTTGTTCGAACGAGCCGCTTCGGCGCCAGCTGCGAACCCCTCGTTATATGCCTGATCACATACCCTGCGCCAGCTTTCACGATCCAGAGTACCTTTCAGTGCAGAAACAACCGCGCCGAAGGTTTTTAATTCAGTCGAGCGTGGATTATCGGGCAGCACCTTGAGATACTCCGCGTTCATCCCGGACCTCCACATTTGTATCTGATCATCCGAGGGTATGTTGCCTTCAAACTCAAGGTAAATTTCTCGACGGTCAGCATCTTCGAAATACAGACGAAGACCATTGTCATACGGGAAAACATAATACCCCAAAAATGTAACGACAGCCCCTTTTTGCAGCAAACCTGACCGATTGGGATGGATTCTCTTGATCACCTCATAACGTTGACCATAAACAAGCCAACTCTCATCAGTTTTACCTTTGTCGCGGTAATTGTGGCGATTCAAACAATCAATACGGTTCCCATGTGTCAGTGTTGTCGTGACCGGATTCTCGGGAACATCGAATTTAAGCACCAACGCGTTAATTTCTTCTCGGGTAGAAATACTGTAGTCATAATTTTCTAACAACCCTTTACTCAAAGGAGGCTTGCTGGCAGAACCCCCTACGCGTTTTTGTTTTCTCCCCTCAGACAGATTTCTTTTTATGTTTCCAAAGCCCCAAGATATCAACGATGCTGTCAAAATAAGCAGTTTTTGGATCAAAAATCGCGCAGCTAGAAAAGCTAGGCTAAACCCAATGACGAGCAAAATAACCGTATTCGTAAATCAGCCTCTAAACACTCAGAAACAACTCTGAGAGTTGAACACAAGCACTGCCAATAAGACAAGCCTCTCACGGTCAACCATTTATCTGCATTCAGTTCGAATTTACACCATGGCATTCCCTGGCTGTGGGAAAACTATTGTCCTTTTCCCCTGATCTTCTGGCCTCCACTTCAATATTTAGGATGCACAACCGGTAAAACATCGGGGCGTGGGTGATCAGTCAGGGAATGGTCTTGATCATCTGCTGTATAAAAGCGGTAAGGGGTATAACATGTTTGGAACGATTGTCAGTCTTGTTGCAGGTGCAATCGGTGGTAACGTCGCAGGTGGCGCACTGAAGGATCTGAACCAAGGGACGCTTATCAATTCAATCGCGGGCATCGCCGGCGGTGGGCTTGGTGGCACAATCCTGAGCATGGTGGGTGCAGGTGGACTTGCCGATGCGGCAGCCGGCGGTGGCTTGGACATTGGTGCAATTGTTGGTCAACTCGCTTCTGGTGGTGTTGGCGGTGGTGTTGTTCTGGCCATTGTTGCGGTCGTACGTAAAGCCCTCGCGAAGTAAAGAGTGCTCTGTTGAGTAAGGTGCAATGAGACGCAGAGGTTTCCGGCCTCTGCGTCTTTTTGTGTCTGAGACCTGTTAATTTTCGTGTTTTTCTTGCGCCCCCGTTTGCATCGGAGTAGGCAGGGAATTAAGCGCCCAAAGCGGGCGTATGTGATGATGCGGGGGTAAAAATGACAGCAGATGATCCGAAAACACTGGTTTCCACTGACTGGCTGGCGAAGCATATAAAAGACCCGGATCTGCGGATCATTGATGCAAGCTGGTATATGCCGGCCGAAGAACGCAATCCCCGCACCGAATACGAAGGTTGTCATATTCCCGGGGCGCGTTTTTTTGACATTGATGCGATTTCCGATCCACGTTCGGAACTGCCACATATGGCCCCACCGGTGGAATTATTCATGTCCCGCATGCGCGCCATGGGCGTGGGTGACGGACATCAGGTTGTTGTCTATGATGGCTCTGGCCTCTTCTCTGCCGCGCGTGTGTGGTGGTTGTTCCGCCTAATGGGCAAAATGGATATTGCGGTTCTCGATGGCGGACTGCCAAAATGGATTGCAGAGGGCCGCCCCACCGAAGACCTGCCCCCAATTGTGCGCGACCGCCATATGACCGTACAGCGCCAAGCCCATATGATCAAAGATGTGACCCAGGTCGCCGCGGCGTCTAAACTGCGGGATTACACCATTATTGATGCGCGCGCTGCGGGCCGTTTCTCGGGGCTGGAACCAGAACCGCGGGAAGGTCTGCGATCTGGCCGTATTCCGAATTCAAAGAATGTTCCGTTCGCCACCGTGCTGAACGATGACAAAACCATGAAATCCCCCACAGATCTGCGGGCTGTATTTGAAGCAGCGGGTGCCGACCTTGGCAAGCCCGTGATCACCAGCTGTGGATCTGGTGTCACCGCCGCCGTTCTGTGCCTTGCGCTGGAACGGATGGGGAAAAAAGATCATGCGCTCTATGATGGCTCCTGGGCCGAATGGGGCATGTATTCAGACCTGAAAGTGGAAAGCGACGCATAAGATGCTGACGAACCTGAAAGACCAGCCCGCCGATAAAATCCTCGCCCTGATGGCGATGTACCGCGAAGACCCGCGCACAGATAAGATCGATCTGGGCGTTGGTGTTTACAAGGACGCCAGCGGCAACACCCCCGTCATGCGGGCGGTGAAGGCTGCGGAAAAGAAGATCTGGGAAGAACAGGACAGCAAGGCATATACAGGTCTTGCCGGCGATCCGGCGTATGGCGATGCGATGGTATCTCTGGTTCTGGGATCCGCCGTTTCCCGTGACAATGTTGCAGCGGTTGCGACACCTGGCGGCACTGGCGCGATCCGCCAGGGACTTGAGCTGATCAAAATGGCGGCACCAGATGCCACTGTTTGGCTTTCTGCCCCGACCTGGCCAAACCATCCGTCAATCATCAAATATCTGGGCATGCCAATGTCCGAATACCGGTATCTGAATGATGACACCCCAACCGTGAATTTCGACGGCATGATGGAAGATCTTCAGGGCGCAAAAGCCGGTGATGTCATTCTGCTGCATGGCTGCTGTCACAATCCGACCGGCGCAAACCTAACACTGGCACAATGGGCCGAAGTAATTGCATTGATGCAAGAAAAAGACCTGACGCCATTCGTTGACATCGCCTATCAAGGTTTTGGTGACGGTCTGGAAGATGACGCGGCTGCCGTGCGCATGGTGGCGTCCGAAATGCCCGAAACCATTATCGCGGCCAGCTGTTCCAAGAACTTCGGGATCTACCGTGAACGCACGGGCCTTCTGATGGCAGTTGCGCAGGATGAAAGCCTAAAGGCACGCAGCCAAGCGAACCTCGCCTTCCTGAATCGTCAGAACTATTCTTTCCCACCTGATCACGGTGCACGCATCGTCAGCACCATCCTGAACGATGACGCGCTGAAAGCCGACTGGATGGCCGAACTGGAAGAAACACGTCTTGGCATGCTGGAACTGCGCAAGCAGCTAGCAGCCGAACTGAAACGTCTGTCCAATTCAGATCGCTTTGGGTTTCTTGCGGAACATCGCGGTATGTTTTCTCGTTTGGGTGCTACACCTGAACAAGTTGAAAAACTGCGGGTGGAACATGGGATCTACATGGTGGGCGACAGCCGCCTGAACATCGCCGGTCTGAACGCCAACACCGTTCCGATCCTTGCGCAGGCGATTGTCGACGTCGGCGTCTGATTTTCAGGCATTCCCAAGCAAGAA